>QKCF01000088.1 GCA_003246935.1 Sunxiuqinia sp.
GCAGTACTCTAAAACCCCCTTACGCATTTGTGCTTTTGTATTTTCAATTTTCATGATCTTCTCCCTTTCTTCATCAGTATTATTTTTCTCTTTCTCTTTATGCTTCCAATTCTAGTTATCGAAGAATTCTGAGTCACACATCCAGGCTTCCAGTTCCTGAGCTACTTCAGCCTCGGGAGAATAGCGACCAGTGTAGAAACCTTCGTCTGTCATCCAATTCTCAACGTCTAACACCTCTTCAGTATCGACCTGAGCGAAAACACGAGTTGAATTGAAATAGTTGCTATCTGTCATCCAGGCTTCCAGTTCCAAACCGGCTTCAGTCTCGGGTGCGTAGCGGTTTGTATAAAAATCTCCGTCTACCATCCAACTCTCAAGTTCCAGCGACTCTTCAGTATCGACCTGAGTGAAAACACTGGTCGAATTGAAATAATTGCTATTAGTCATCCAAACTTCCAGCTCCAAACCGGCTTCAGTCTCGGGTGCATAGCGGTTAGTATAAAAATCCTCGTCTACCATCCAGCTCTCTAATTCTAAAGACTCTTCTGCATCTACCTGTGTGAAAACACTGGTTGCGTTGAAGTAATTGCTGTTGGTCATCCAGTTTTCAACATTCAAGGGAGCTTCTGTTTCTTCTTCAACTAAGAAAGCTTCGAAATTAGCTGTTCCTGCATTTTCGGTTGCCTCTTTGGCATTGCTCTCATCAACCAGGAGTAAAGCCATTTTACCGGAACTGTTATAGCTTAATAATTCTTTCAAAAGATTTTGGGCGCTTACGGTGAAGCTTAATAGAACCACGCTGACTAAAACGGCAGCTGCACGTAACAATACACTTAATACTTGACTGTTGCTGTTTCCTGTTGTGTTGCTTCTAGTTTTCATGATATGCCTCCTGCTTGTTTTGTTGCTGTTTCTGTTTTCTACATGTTTAATTGTTCTGTTTTTTTTCTTGCTTTGAGACTTGTTGTTTTCTGTTTCCGTTTTTAAGACGACTGATTTTCTGTTTCGTTACACTTGATATAGAACTTTTTTTAAGCTATTTCTATCTTTTGCCTTGAATTATGCATTACAAATATACAACTATTAGATATTACTTTGCAATACATAGTAGTGTGCCATTCAGCACAATCAACGACATATAGCAACACAATAGACTATTTATCTGATACTTACGACATATAAACTGAGATTTAAATTTTGGGAAATATCGGCAAACGAAGAAAAAATACCGGTAAATAGAGAAATTACCAAGAGCAAACGACACAGAAATAAGCCAAAAACCCGACTGTAGCATCATCCCTTGGCAGGAAAACCAGCACTTTGCAGACTCCAACAAATTCGGGAAAAAATTATCTCAAAGCATCATTGGGAGTTCTTTGTCTCCCCTGATACATAAGACTTATTTAAAATGATTCTAATCTTAACTGTTAGTTAACAATTTATTCATTATAACTAAGTTCCTTTGTTATCCAACATCGCGCCGGGAATCCTGAATGGCTAACTACCGGTTCATTAACCGTTAATAAAAACAATACAAAAATGAACTTTTGATTCGAAAAAATACCTTAACTTGAAATAGTTCAAATACTTAAAACTTACAATTACATTCTATGAAAACACAACTATTAAAGCTTGTCTTTATAGCCTTTTTCGGGCTAATTTCTCTGGTTTCCTTTTCACAGGGAACTTTGAAGGGTAAGATTATCGATTCTGAATCAAACGAACCCCTTGTGGGAGCCAGCATTGTTAAAGTTGGCACGACAAACGGAACAATCTCCAACGCGAACGGAGAATTCTCTTTGAGCCTTGATGAAGGTTCACATACAATTCAAATATCTTTTATCGGCTACAACACTTTTAGTAAATCTGTAAAAGTGACAAATGGTCAAACAACCGACATGGGAATTGTAGGACTTGAAGCCAGCTCCGTTTCTATTAATGAATTGGTTGTTATTGGGAACGGCGTTATCGATATAGCTCGTGACCGCGAGACTCCGGTAGCTGTTTCTACTATCAAATTAACAGAAATCCAGACGAAATCAGGGAACCAGGAATTTCCTGAAATCATGAAAAATACACCATCTGTTTATGTCGCAAGTCAAGCAGGCGGCTATGGTGACTCCAGAATTAATATTCGTGGTTTCGCTCAAGAAAACATTGCACTTCTTTTCAACGGTCAACCGGTTAACGGAATGGAAGACGGAAAGGTTTATTGGTCAAACTGGCAAGGTTTGTCTGAGGTTGCAAATGCAATCCAAATCCAGCGTGGCCTTGGTTCTTCTAAGTTGGCAATCTCATCCGTTGGTGCAACAATCAACGTTGTTACAAAAGCAACAGATATGAAAGAAGGCGGACGTGTATCTGCACTGATGGGTAACGACGCCTACATGAAATATACTGCTTCTTACTCTACCGGGATGAACGAAAAAGGTTGGGGTATGAGCATCTTGCTTTCACACTGGCAAGGTGATGGCTACAACGACGGCACACAAGGTAAAGGCCAAACCTACTTCATCTCTATCGGTTACAAACCATCTGACAAACATTCTTTCAACTTCTCCGCAACAGGTGCGCCACAATGGCACTACCAAAACTTCACAAAGAAATTATCTGTATATGACCGCAATGGAGATGGAGACATCTCAAACAAAGAACAGCGCTTCAACAACAACTGGGGCTACAAAAACGGCAAGGAATACAGCTGGCGTGAAAACTTCTACCACAAACCGGTTATGAACTTAAACTGGGACTGGAACATCAGCGAAAAGTCTTCACTTTCTACAGTTCTTTATGCTTCGGTTGGACAAGGTGGGGGGACAGGACCTTACGGATCAAGCAGACAGTATAACATTTACGACGATAACGGACAAATCGACTTCGACCAAGTTATTGCAAACAATAAAGCAATCGATAGTTCAGGCGAAGATTTTAACATTGATGGTAAAACTATTGGTCAATACGGTACTGCTGCAATCCGTCGCTCATCAATGAACATGCACCGCTGGATGGGTTCCGTAATCAACTTCAACCACGATATCAACGAAAAATTTTCTTACAACCTAGGAACTGACTTCAGAACCTATTTTGGCGAACACTTCCGTTTAGTTGACAACTTGCTTGGTTTGGATGGCTACTGGGATAACAACTACGGCGCAGTTGGATATAATGAAATCTTCCCTGGTGGACGCGTATACACTCAAGAACACAAAGCTACTCCTTACATGTTCTGGAAATACAGAAACGACAACATCGACGATAAACTTGACTACCAAAACAACGAGCGTATTTCATACGCAGGTCTCTTTGGTCAGTTAGAATACAAGACCGAACTTGTTTCTGCATTTGTTCAGGGAGCTGTTTCTACTCAAGCTTACCAACGCTTTGACTACCAATCTTACTCAGATCAAAACGAACAAATCTCTGAAAAACTTCATCATGACGGCTTCAATCTAAAAGCCGGTGGAAACTACAATATCTCTGATCAACACAACGTATTTGTGAATGCTGGTTATTACTCGCGTCAACCTTTCTTCGACGATATGTTCCTTAATTATGTGAACGATGTGAATGAAGATGTAGCGAATGAAGGTGTTTTAGGCCTTGAAGCTGGTTATGGCTACAGAAGTTCTTCTTTAGATGTTGACTTCAACGCATACTACACAAAGTGGACAGATCGCCAAATCCGCCAAGACGGCGACTTCGACGGTGACGGAAGCTATGATGATGTTGCTTTATTCGAAAATGTAGGTGAAAACCACCTTGGTGTTGAACTAGAATTCGAAGCCAGACCGACGTCTGAATTAACCATTAGCGGATTCGCTTCCGTTGGTAAATGGGAATATGCCGGCGACGTTAACGCTAACCTCTGGGATGAAAACCGCAATCCAATTGGCAGCGGATCACAAACACTATTCCTGGATGGAGTTAAGGTTGGCGATGCTTCACAAGTTTCATTCGGATTAATTGGAAACTATAAAATCACAAAAGGTCTAACGATTGATGCAGATTATAGACAATACAGCAAACTTTACGCTGCTATCGACCCTCAATCTTTTAACACAGAAGACCATGAGGGATCACTGGAATTGCCATCATACGGAATTGTAGACGCAGGTGCATCTTACCGCTGGTACCTAAAAAACAATAACGTATTGAAATTTAGACTTAACATTAACAACGTTCTGAACAAACAATATATTTCTCAATCGGATACAAACATCCATGCAGGTGAAGGCGACGACACCTGGAAAGGAATTGACACCGACAACATTGTTTATTTCGGTAACGGAACAACATGGAACTTCTCTGTTAGCCTGAGTTTCTAACAGATTGACAAGACTTACCACTGAAAGCCGCACTCCAGCGGCTTTCATTTTTACTAAGAATTAGCAAAAAGGTCATTACATTGTTGTTAAACAGAATGTATTTGACTTGAGTACAAGCCCTTGCCGAGTAGACAAACTTAAGTTACACCGAAAAAAAAATGGGCCGTATACCATTTATTTTCAGGAGTCTAAACAACATTTAAGGCCATTGCAGTACGAGTCCAGATAAACAAAAGAAAAGACGAAGGAGGATTAGTCAAATTAAATTCTACTTCGTTTTTTACACTTACTCTAATTTTATTTGCACGGCATTTGAAAGAGGCATAAAATCCGCTCTGATCTAGTTTTCTAGCGACATATACCAAAAGCTGCTTTGCTTTTAACCAAGCATTTTGCATATTTGCATACCAACCAGTACCAACCAGTTTACAAACAACACTATTTGATCATGAAGCACCTCAAATTCCAAGCATTGCTATTGGCCTTATTGGCAATTGTTTTCAACTCCTGTGTCAATAAATACGAAGGAGTTCCATTCGAAGAAATGACCTCTGCTCCGTGGGTTGATCCAACGATTACACAGATTAACAAAGAAGTGCCTCATGCTTCATTCGTCCCGTACAAAAACGTAGAACAGGCTATAACCGACAGCATTTGGGCCTCACCGTTCGTGAAATCGTTGAACGGAATGTGGAAATTTCATCTATCGCATAATCTAAAAGAACGCCCCTACTGGTTCTTCAAAAATGATTATGACACAAGAGACTGGGACGAGATTCCGGTTCCTTCCAACTGGGAAGTTCTCGGCTACGACTATCCAATTTACGTGAGCGCCGGCTACGGTTTTACCGTAAACCCGCCTTACATCCAGGAAGATTATAATCCTGTAGGCTCTTACAAGCATAGTTTCAAACTCGCGCCCGACTGGATGGACAAAGAAGTGTTTTTGCATATCGGCGCAGCAAGTTCTAACGTTAGCGTGTGGGTCAATGAACACTACATTGGCTACAGCGAAGACAGCAAAACGCCATCAGAGTTTAACATTACACCATACCTGAACGCCGGGACAAACACCGTTGCCATTGAAGTTCATCGCTGGTGCGACGGAAGCTACCTGGAAGATCAGGACTTTTGGCGACTAAGTGGTATTACACGCGACATCTATTTGTTACGTCGCAACAAACAATATATCCGCGATTTCCGGGTAAACTCCGAACTAATCGACAATTACAAAAACGGTCTCTTTAAGATTGAAGCAGAAGTCGTGAACGCGGAAGAAGCAGAAACATCATTAACCCTAAGCGCAGATTTACGGGACGGCGACAAGAAATTGACGTCGTTTAAAGTACCGGTCACCTTTAAAGATAATAAGATGATCGCCGAATTTAGCAACACTCTAACAGCTGTTAAACCATGGAGTGCGGAATCGCCCAACTTATATACACTTACCCTCAGCTTAAACAAGAAGAACGGCAACCCAATCGAAGTGCTTTCGCAGCAAGTTGGATTCCGAACCATTGAAATTAAGAACGCGCAGCTAATGGTAAACGGACGCCCGATATATGTAAAAGGAGTAAACCTGCACGAACATACAGATACTGCAGGACATGTCGTGAACAAGGCCACCATGCTGAAGGATATTATGCTGATGAAGTCACACAACATCAACACAGTACGTACATCACACTATCCGCAGCCTGAATTATGGTACAAACTCTGCAACCAATACGGCCTTTACCTGATCGACGAAGCCAATATCGAATCGCACGGCATGGGCTACGGCGACGAATCGCTGGCCAAAGATTCCATCTGGGGCAAAGCACACCTGTACCGAACCAAAAACATGTTTGAGCGTGATAAGAATCAGCCTTCAATCATAATTTGGTCATTGGGGAATGAAGCAGGAAACGGTATTAATTTCATGCAAACGTACGACTACTTTGAACAAGCACACGGCGGGGCAAACACCGACATCTTCTGCCCCATGTACGCCACCATGGAACGCATGGAAAAATATGCCAAAGAAGACGGCAGCAAACCATTGATTCAATGCGAATATGCGCACGCTATGGGTAACAGTGTCGGAAACTTACAGGATTACTGGAACCTGATTGAAAGTGAAGACATCATGCAGGGCGGTTGCATTTGGGACTGGGTTGATCAGGGACTGATCAAGAAAACAGATAGGGGCGAG
>QKCF01000339.1 GCA_003246935.1 Sunxiuqinia sp.
TTAATCCCTGAATACGGGAAAAGGTTACCCTTCGCAAATCAAAAAATAAGATTTTTCTTCATTTAATTTTTTGTACTTTTGCACGAGCTTTAAAAAATCAATTGTACTTCTACTATGTTTGAAAGTCTTAATGAGAAGTTAGAACGGTCATTTAAGCTGCTGAAAGGGCAGGGGAAAATTACTGAGATTAATGTTGCCGAAACATTAAAAGAAGTTAGACGTGCCTTATTGGACGCTGACGTCAATTTTAAAATAGCAAAATCGTTTACCGAAACTGTTAAAGAGAAAGCATTGGGTCTGGACGTGCTGAATGCCGTAAAACCGGGCCAGATGATGGTGAAGATTGTCCACGACGAATTGGCCACTTTGATGGGCGGTAGTTCGGTTGATGTTAATCTTCAGGGAAACCCAACAGTAATCCTGATGGCCGGTTTGCAAGGTTCGGGTAAAACTACTTTCTCTGGTAAATTGGCAAAGTACCTGAAATCGAAAAAGGGAAAGAATCCGCTTTTGGTTGCTTGTGACGTTTATCGTCCTGCTGCGATTGACCAGTTGAAGGTATTGGGAGAGCAAATCAATGTGCCCGTATATAGCGAAGTTGGCAATATGAACCCGGTTGAGATTGCTAAAGCTGCGATTAAATCAGCAAAGGCAAACGGACAAAACCTGGTGATTGTCGATACTGCAGGTCGTTTAGCGATAGATGAAGAGATGATGAAAGAGATTGCGGCAGTTAAAGCGGCAATTGATCCGAATGAAATTCTTTTCGTCGTAGATTCAATGACAGGTCAGGATGCAGTGAACACAGCAAAAGAATTCAACGATCGTTTGGACTTCGACGGTGTGATCCTGACAAAACTGGATGGTGATACTCGTGGTGGTGCTGCGTTGTCAATCCGTTCGGTTGTCAATAAGCCGATCAAATTTGTTGGTACAGGAGAGAAGTTAGAAGCTCCCGGAACGTATGGCCGACCGTATTTTAGGTATGGGTGATATCGTTTCGTTGGTTGAACGTGCGCAAGAACAGTTCGATGCCGACCAAGCTCGTCTGTTACAAAAGAAACTGGCTAAAAACCAGTTCAGCTTTAATGATTTCCTTTCTCAGATTCAGCAAATCAAAAAGATGGGTAACCTGAAGGATTTGGCAGCTATGATCCCTGGAATGGGCAAGGCTTTGAAAGATATCGATATCGACGACGATGCATTCAAACATATTGAAGCAATTATATACTCGATGACTCCGGCTGAGCGGGAAGATCCTTCATTGTTGAATGGAACTCGCCGTAAGCGCATTGCCGATGGTTCGGGAACAAATATTCAGGAAGTTAACCGTCTGATCAAGCAGTTTGATGATACCCGTAAGATGATGCGTATGGTATCAACAGGCAAGAATATGCGTGGAATGATGGGTAACATGAGAAGACGTTAATCCTTTTAAAGAAATACGAATGCAATTAATTGACGGAAATAAAACGGCAAAAGCCATTAAAGCAGAAATTGCACAAGAGGTAAAAGACATCGTTGCCAAAGGTGGAAAACAGCCTCACTTGGCAGCTATTCTTGTTGGTCACGATGGCGGAAGTGAAACTTACGTGGCTTACAAAATTAAAGATTGCGAAGAAGTTGGTTTTAAATCGAGCATGATTCGCTACGAAGATGATGTTACCGAAGCTGAGTTGTTAGCAAAAGTAGAAGAGTTGAACAACGACGACGATGTGGACGGTTTCATCGTTCAGCTGCCATTGCCAAAGCATATTTCCGAGCAAAAGATTATTGAAGCAATTGACGCAAATAAAGACGTTGACGGATTCCATCCGGTTAATGTTGGACGTATGGTAATTGGTTTGCCGGCTTTTGTTTCTGCAACACCCGATGGTATCGTTGAGTTAATCAAACGCCATGGTATTGAAACGTCGGGTAAGGATTGTGTTGTTATTGGCCGAAGCAATATCGTTGGTCGTCCGATGAGTGTGCTGATGTCGCAAAAAGAGATGAATGCAACCGTAACAGTTGCTCACAGCCGTACTAAGAACCTGAAAGAAGTTTGTGCAAAGGCTGATATCCTGATTGCCGCAATTGGCTCTCCGGGTTTTGTAACTGCTGATATGGTTAAACCAGGCGCCGTGGTGATCGACGTAGGCACAACGCGTGTAAAATCAACCGAAACAAAGTCGGGATGGAAATTGAAAGGCGATGTTGTATTCGAGGAAGTAGCTGAAAAATGCTCATTCATCACACCTGTTCCTGGAGGAGTAGGACCGATGACCCGCGTTTCGTTGCTGAAAAATACCTTGCTGGCAGCAAAGAAAGAGATTTACAAATAAAGACTTCAAGCAAAATCAGATAGAAGAAGGTGGCTCAAGTAGTCACCTTTTTTGTTTTTAGCTCATTCAGATTAGTCAAAATAACAGTTTTTTGCTTATTTTGTGAAAACGTTTACATTAGAAAATGAAATGAAAAGATATTGGAAATTAGTGTCTTTAGTGATCGCAGTAATTGCAGTGAGTAGTTGCACTAAAGAGCGGACTTTTAAAGAGGGAATCGTTAAGGAAGAGTTTATTTTTGTTTTTCAGGGAGCACCCTTCAGATCGCCTCATGCAGCAACGATTGCCGAAACAACCGACGGTGCATTGGTTGCATCGTGGTTTGGTGGTACCTACGAGCGCGAACCGGATTGTAGCATTTATGTTGCCCGGTTTGAAGATGGTAAATGGACCGCGCCGAAGAATGTTGCCAACGGAATTTTAAATGATTCGACTCGTGTAGCAACCTGGAATCCGGTGTTGTTTCAGGTTCCGAATGGCGAGTTGCAGCTGTACTATAAAGTAGGGCCTAATCCACGGGATTGGTGGGGCATGAAAATGACTTCAACCGATGGCGGAAAAACATGGTCGGAGCCGGAGCATTTACCGGAAGGAATTATTGGACCGATTAAGAATAAGCCGGAACGGGTAAATGGTAAATTGATTTCGCCCACGAGTACCGAGACCGATGGATGGCGTGTTCATTTCGAGATATCGGAAGATATGGGAAAAACATGGCGTAAAACAGAACCTGTAAACGACGGTTATAATATGGCTGCTATCCAACCGAGTATCCTGAAATATGCAGATGGGCGTTTGCAAGCTTTATGTCGGAGCAAAAATCGCGCGATTTTGCAGACTTGGTCAACTGATGGCGGTGAAACCTGGTCGGAGATGACTAGAACCAGCTTACCGCAGAACAACTCAGGAACCGATGCTGTAACATTGGCCGATGTTCGTCAGCTATTGGTGTATAATCATGTATTACCTCCGGGCGATAAGTACAAAGGGGGACGTACTCCGCTAAATGTTGCTGTATCCGAGGATGGTGAAAACTGGTCGGCAGCCTTGGTTCTGGAAGATACCCCTGATTCGAAGTTTTCTTATCCTGCCGTTATTCAGACCAGCGATGGGCTGGTACATATTCTTTATACCTGGAACCGGGTGAAAATAAAGCACGTTGTTGTTGATCCGAAGAAATTGAAGTTAACTCCAATTGTTGACGGACAATGGCCGGGCGCCCAAAATGAAACAGAGCAAGCAGGTGATAATTAGCGTTTATTGCTGCTTCGAAATAAATCAAACTTACTTATTGGAATACTTAAAATGAAACCAAACTTTTCAATGCCTTTACGAGGGATCGTACCTCCATTGGTAACTCCCTTACTTGATAATGATACGCTTGATGTTGATGGACTGGAGCGATTGATTGAGCACGTAATTTCAGGCGGAGTACAAGCCTTGTTTTTATTGGGAACAACCGGCGAATTTGCCAGCTTGAGTTATAAAATCAGAGAAGATCTGATTCGGCTGGGCGTGTTCCTGTGTTAGTCGGAATCTCAGACTCTGCTTTTACTGAAAGTCTAAACTTAGCGCATAAGGCTGCACAATTCGGAGCAGATGCGGTTGTAATTACCCCACCGTACTATTTCTCCTCAGGTCAGCCGGAGTTGCTTGAGTATTTGAAGCGCATTATGGTGCAAATGCCTTTACCGCTTTTTATCTATAACATGCCGGTGCACACTAAGGTTATGTTTGCCCCTGAGACTGTTCGTGCAGCTGCTGAAATACCCGGGATTATCGGGATGAAGGACAGTTCTGCTAACCTGGCATATTTTAATCAGGTTCAGTATTTGCTGAAGCACCGACCGGATTTTACCTTTATGGTTGGGCCGGAAGAAATTACAGCTGAATTTGTGATGATGGGGGGCCATGGAGGTGTTAATGGCGGTGCCAATATGTTCCCGAAGCTCTATGTTGATTTGTACAATGCTGCAGTGGCTCACGATATGACTAAAGTGATTGCATTGCGCGATAAGGTCTTGCAAATCAGTACAACTATATACAATGTTGGCAAGTTCGGTTCGAGTTATTTGAAAGGGCTGAAGTGCGCGCTTTCCGTCATGGGGATATGCAATGATTTTATGGCTGAGCCATTCCATCGATTTAACGAGCCTGAACGAAAAATAATTCAGGAGGCATTGGAAAAACTCGACTATAAATCTCTCCTTTAAACCTACGGATCAATAAAACCTTCAAACCTAAACTGAAATAAAAGAATGAGTAAGCTGGATGTTATCGTATTTATAGCCTACTTGCTAGGCATTGTCTTATTTGGAAGTTCATTTTACCGAAGAAACAAGTCGGCCGAAGCATATACGATGGGAAACCAACGGATACCAACCTGGGTCGTGTCATTATCTATTTTCGCAACCTTCGTAAGCAGTATTAGCTACCTGGCATTGCCGGGGCAAGCTTACCTTACCAATTGGAATGCGTTTGTATTCAGCTTGTCCATTCCTTTTGCTTCATATATGGCAGTTCGTTTTTTCGTTCCTTTATATCGCTCAATCAATAGCCCTTCTGCTTATACTTACCTCGAAATGCGTTTTGGTAAATGGGCGAAAACTTATGTGTCAGTCATGTATTTGCTGACACAATTGATGCGTGCCGGCACTATCTTGTTTTTGTTAGCATTGATGGTTCACACCTTGCTCGATTGGAATATGACGACGATTATCATCGTTACCGGTTTCAGTGTGATGCTTTATTCGTTGCTAGGCGGTATTCAGGCGGTGGTATGGACAGATGCAATTCAAGCGATCATCCTGATTCTCGGGGCCGTTTTTTGCATCGGAACATTGTTGTTTGAGATGCCGGGAGGAATAGATTCTATTTTTACGATTGCAGCAGCGAATGATAAGTTTAGCTTGGGAAGTTTCCGGTTGGAGCTGACCAGTTCTACCTTTTGGGTGGTATTGATTTACGGGATTTTCATCAATTTGCAGAATTACGGAATTGACCAAAATTACATCCAACGATACATGACCTCGGGTTCTAAGCGAGAGGCGCAAAAATCGGCGCTGTTTGGAGGTTTGTTATATGTTCCGGTGTCGGCTATGTTTCTGTTTATTGGAACAGCCTTGTTTGCTTTTTATAAGCAGAATGCAGGTTTGTTACCTGAAGGAACTCCTGCGGATAAGGTGTTTCCATGGTTTATCGCAAATCAATTGCCGGTTGGCCTGACGGGGTTCTTGATTGCGTCGGTATTTGCTGCCGGAATGAGTACTATTTCTACCAGTATCAACAGCTCGGCAACAGTTATCCTGACGGATTTTTTTAGACAATCATCAGGCTCATGGCGAAGAAATATTTCAATGCAGATCCTTTACATCGCATCATTTATTTTTAGTGTTTTGAGTATTGGTGTTGCGCTGGCAATGATTAATGTACAAAGTGCGCTGGACGCCTGGTGGAAATTGGCGTCGATTTTTAGCGGCGGTATGCTGGGACTTTTCCTGTTGGGCTACTTATCAAAGAAAGTGACCAATAAAGCTGCGGTTTTGGGAGTTGTAGCAGGCGTGTTGGTAATTGGCTGGATGAGCCTTTCGCCGATCTGGTTTCCGCTATGGGAGCTCGAAGCTTACGCCAGTCCGTTTCACAGCTACTTATCAATTGTATTCGGAACCATTGCGCTTTTTATAGTTGGCTTTCTTCTGGGGTACGTACTTAATCGCTCATTTAAATTGAAAAGGACTCGTATCAGCTCTCAGGAATCCTAAAGGTAAAGGTTCTGGCTAATGAATTTTGAAAAGAACAGAAAGTCTTTAACTGTCTAAAAGTTGTGGTTCTAAAATAGATAGCGCTAAACGAATCTTAAAGAATCTGTTTCCTTGGAGAACTTTTTCCTTTTAAATGAGAAAACCGATGGAATCTGTTCTTGTTGACAGGTTTATTGATTGCGTCCGCACGTGCGCTTTTTCTTAGGAATTTTGGGATCTGATTAAATTCAAAAAAGAAGATGTTTACTATCTTGTAGTGTCTTTACAATCGATAGTCAATCGAGACACATTCTATAAAACAGTAGCAACCAAATATTCATAAATATGGTTTTGGATTACGAAAGAAGTAAGTCATTAAGAAATGATTATAGCGTTGATGAATTTAAGCATCTGAATCTACTTGCTGAAAAATTCCCAACCGTACAGTCTGTGTGTACTGAGATTATTAACCTCGAATCAATTTTGAATTTGCCTAAAGGTACGGAGCATTTCTTGACAGATATTCACGGGGCATACGAGACTTTTAGCCATGTTTTGCGAAATGCATCGGGTATGGTGCGTAAAAAGATCGATGCTGTTTACCAGTATTCGTTAGATGAAAAAACAAAGCGTCAATTAGCAACCTTAATCTACTATCCCGAGGAAAAACTGGAGATTATAACCAAAGAGGAAGAAGATCTGGAAGGCTGGTATGCCGTAACCTTACTGCGGTTAATCGAGGTTGCCAAGGTTTCGGCCGATAAGTATACACGCTCGAAAGTGCGCAAGGCTATGCCCGAAGATTTTGCTTACATCATCGATGAGCTGCTCAATGAGCGTAATGCCAAGAAGGAACAATACTACAATAGCATCATCCGGTCTATTATAGATGTTGATCGCGCCAACTCATTTATCATCGCAATCAGCAAATTCATTCAGCGCTTGCTAATCGATCGATTGCATATCATTGGAGATATCTTTGATCGCGGGCCGCATGCTGATAAAGTTATGGATGCAATTCAAAATCATCATTCGGTGGATATTCAATGGGGGAACCATGATATCTTGTGGATGGCTGCTGCAACCGGTATTCGGGCCTCCATAGCGGGTGTAATCCGCATCAGTGCACGATACGATAACCTCGCGACTCTGGAAGATGCCTATGGAATAAACCTTCTTCCTCTTGCTACTTTCGCCTTGAAAACTTATGCAGACGATCCTTGTGATGCGTTTACGCCGATCAATACACCTGCTGAGAATATGGGATCGACACAGGTGAAGCTCACCAGTAAAATGCATAAAGCCATTATGATCCTGGAGATGAAACTCAATGGTGAAATCATTCAACGGAATCCGGAGATGTACATGGATGATCGTCTGTTACTGGATAAAGTTGATTATGAGAAAGGGACAATTACAATTGATGGTCGTGAATTGGAACTAACGGACAAAAATTTTCCGACGATCGATCCTAAAAATCCTTACGCATTGACTTCGGAAGAGAAAGATTTAGCGGAAAAACTACGGTTCTCATTTCTGAATAGTGAACGTTTGCAACGGCATGTGAAAACCTTGTTTTCGAAAGGAAGTACGTTTCTGACTTATAACTCGAATTTGTTGTATCATGGGTGTATTCCACTTGATGATAACGGAGATTTTAAGGCGGTTACCATACACGGGCAAAAATATAAAGGCAAGGAACTTTGTGAACAATTCGATTTAGTATCACGTCGCGCTTATTACAACAGAGAACGGCAGGACAAACGTAGTCGGGACCGCGACTATATGTGGTATTTGTGGAGCGGTGCAGATTCTCCCTTATTTGGTAAAAAGAAAATGGCAACCTTCGAGCGCTATTTCTTGACTGATAAGGACGTACAGTATGAGGCGAGCAATATGTACTACAAACTGCGTGACGATAAAGAAACCTGTAAACGAATCATCGAAGAATTTGGGCTTGATCCGGAAAAGGCGCATATCGTTAATGGTCATGTGCCGGTTAAAGTAGGCAAAGGTGAGAGTCCCATTAAAGCAGATGGTAAACTTTTTGTGATTGACGGAGGTATGTCCGTACCAGAAAGTAACCGGTATTGCCGGCTATACCTTGATTTACGACTCGTACAGTTTGATTCTTGCCGAGCATGCGCCATTTGAATCGAGAAGAAATGCAATTCAGGAAGAAATCGATATTGTTTCCACCCGAAGTATGATTGAACGGGCTACCGACCGAATTCTTGTAGGTGACACTGATAATGGAATTGACATCAAAAATCAGATTCATGATTTGAACCGCCTCCTGGAGGCATACCGCAAAGGTATTGTGAAGGTTAAAAGCGTAAGATAGTGGTTTTGTCGAGGACAAGCTACCGTAAAAGGAGAGCCTTAATTTTTTAAAGCTCTCCTTTTGTGTAAATTTGGAAATATTTCGAATAACGATTGATGATGAAAACACTACTACTTACTACTGCATTACTTGTTTCTTCGATCTCGTTCATTAGTGCTCAGCAAATATTGAAAAGGGAGATTCCGGATCGGGTGGTTGTTTTGACTTTTGACGATGCGACTGCCAGTCAATACTCCAACGTTGCGCCAATGTTGAAGAAGTACGGTTTTGGAGCAACTTTTTTTATTTGCGAGTTCCCACCCAATTTTGCCGATACCTCAAAGTATATGAATTGGCGACAGATTAAGGAGCTCGACGAGACGGGATTTGAAATCGCGAACCACACCCGCCACCACGAGCACATTAACATTCTGAAAAAGGATAAAGCTTTGGAAGTGCTTCATTATATCGACGAAAAATGTGATTCGATGGGAATTGGAAAGCCAATCGATTTTGCTTATCCAGGTTATGGGTTAAATCAATCCGCCTTGGATATATTGAAGGAAGAGGGCTATAAGTTTGCCAGGGCCGGTGGTGCTCGCCCATACGATCCTTTGACCGATTATCCGTTGTTGGTTCCCAGTTGGGCTACTAATGCCGAAAATAAGGCAGAGATCATGCAAGCTTTCCGCGAAGCAAAAGAAGGTAAAATAGTGGTACTTACCATTCACGGAGTGCCAGATGCAGAACATCCCTGGGTAACTACGCCGCCGGATCTTTTTGAAGAGTATCTCGAATATCTGTCAAAAAACGATTACCACGTAATGGCTCTTCGCGATCTGGCTCAATATGTTGATGTGGATGAGGCGATGCGTACAATCCAACCCAATTTAGACCTCAAATTGAAAAACTAATTACGACAATTCTTTAAATAAACAAATGATGATGAAAAGAATAAGCTTGCTTATACTGTTTGTATTTAGCGTGTGTATGAGTAAAGCCGAGAATTACCCGTATCGCAGCGATGTTCTATGGGTAACCACACCAAACCACACAAACTGGCTCTATAAAACGAAAGAAAAAGCAACGGTTACAGTTGCGCTGTATCGATACGGAATTCTTCAGGATGGTGTTGAAATCAAGTACAGCATTGGCCCTGAGTTGAGGCCCGCTGAAGATGAAGGTACAGTGAAGTTGAAAAACGGAAAGGCAGAAATCGCATTAGGCACCATGAAAGAGCCAGGCTTTAAAGATTGCCGGTTGAAAGTTTCTTTTGACGGAAATGAGTTTAATCATCATATTAAGGTAGGATTTTCTCCTGAAAAATTGAGTCCATACACCAAGTTGCCGGATGACTTCGAAGCATTTTGGGAAAAGGCCAAGACAGCAGCTGAAAACTGTCCGATGAAGGTGGAAAAAACCTTTGTTCCCGAATTTTCGAGCGATAAAATTGACTGCTACCTGGTTAAGTTACAAGCCTACGAGAAGAATGCCTACGTGTATGGCTATCTGACAGTACCAAAGGAAGAAGGAAAATTTCCCGTCGTTTTCTCACCACCGGGGGCTGGTATCAAACCGATGGATCCAACGAAGCACCTGTTTTACGCTGAAAGCGGCTACATCCGCTTCGATATGGAAATTCACGGTATTCGCCCGGATTTGGAGAAAGAACGTTACTCAGAAATCAGCCGGGCATTTGGAAAGGAGAACAACAGCTATTTGACCAACGGACTGGACAACAAGGATAATTACTACATGAAGAAGGTTTATTTGAGCTGCGTTCGTGCAATTGATTATCTGACTTCGTTGCCTGAATGGGACGGCAAAAATGTAATAGCACAAGGCGGAAGCCAAGGAGGTGCTTTGGCCTTAATCACGACTGCGTTGGATAGGCGGGTTACTTTGTGTGCTGCAAACCATCCAGCCTTGAGCGATATGGCTGGATTCAAAGGGGGACATGCCGCAGGCTATCCGCATTTCGACCTGTATTTTAACGGAATGGATACACCGGAAAAGATCAAAACAATGGCGTATTACGATGTTGTCAACTTTGCGCGTTTCATCAAAGTGCCGGTTTTCATGACCTGGGGATACAACGACAATGTTTGTCCGCCAACAACAAGCTACGAGGTGTACAATACTTTAACTTGTCCAAAAGAAACGCTGATTACGCCGGTAAACGAACATTGGGTTTCAGAAGAAACAAGACATGTTATTTTGGACTGGATTTCGTCGAAACTTAAATAGTCATTTCGACACTTAACTCGTTTCCCAAAGACGATTATAGCGAATTATCCTTACCTTTGCCGCATCTCGTTAGGGGTGTCGGGTATTAGCCTGACTGAGATTATACCCTTGAACCTGAAATGTATCATAACAGCGTAGGGAAACGAGGATTGTAAAAGATCCAAATGTTATTGCTATATAAGCCGTTTCACTCACTGTGAGATGGCTTTCTTTTTAGCCGTCCGCAGATGATCATTTCAAAATTTTTGAACGTCTAAAATTTGAAATGATGATTACCGCACAATCAATTAGTGCCGATCTGGCAAGGGTGCGCGAGAAATCGCCCTTAGTTCACAACATTACCAACTTTGTGGTAATGAATAATACGGCCAATGCGTTGCTGGCCCTTGGTGCTTCGCCGGTAATGGCTCACGCCGTTGAAGAGGTGAAGGATATGGTGAATATCGCTTCAGCTTTAGTGATTAACATGGGAACACTGAACCCACAGTGGGTGGATGGCATGTTGGAAGCCGGAAAAGCCGCAACAGCCAAAGGCATTCCGGTGGTTTTCGATCCGGTTGGCGTTGGAGCCACTCTTTACCGAAATGAAGTTGCTGCCCGTATTTTAGCAGAATGTAAACCCACTTTTATTCGGGGAAATGCCTCCGAGATCATGTCATTGGCAAAGGAGAATATTGTAACTAAAGGAGTCGACAGTTCGGCTTCGAGCGATTCGGCCATTGATGCAGCGAAACGCCTGGCACAGGAAACCGGTGCGGTGGTTGTAATAAGTGGACCTGAAGATTTCATCACAGATGGTATTGAAGTGCTTTCAACCAAAAACGGCTCAACCATGATGGCTCGGGTAACAGGAATGGGCTGTACCGCAACAGCAGTGTTGGGTGCATTTGCCGGTGTAAATCCGAACCGAATGGAGGCGGCAACACATGCCATGGCTGTTATGGGAATTGCCGGCGAGATTGCAGCCCGCAGGTCGGGTGGTCCCGGAACAATGCAATTGCATTTTCTGGATATCCTATACAATTTGGGAGAAGACAACATTGACGAGATTTATAAATCCTAAGCATGAAAAGTTTTGATTTAAGCCTGTACCTGGTTACCGATCGGGGCTTGTCGCTCGGACGGCCTTTGGAATACATTGTGGAAGAAGCGGTGAAAGGCGGCGTCACCATGGTACAGTTACGGGAGAAAGATTGCTCCTCGCTCGAGTTTTACGAGCTGGGGCGGAAGTTGAAGAAGCTACTTTCCCCGTTGAATATTCCCCTAATTATTAACGATCGCTTGGACATTGCCTTGGCTGTTGATGCCGATGGTTTGCATATTGGCCAAAGCGATTTACCCTGGCAGGTAGCCCGTCAGCTGCTGGGTCCGGATAAGATTCTGGGCTTGTCGGTAGAGACGCAGCAACAGGCCGAAGAAGCCAACAGCCTGGACATCGACTACATTGGTGTTTCGCCGGTATTTGCAACACCTACTAAAACAGACACTTTTCAGCCTTTCGGATTGGCAGGTTTGAAAGAAGCCTGTCGTATCAGCAAATATCCGGCAGTTGCTATTGGGGGAATCAACTTGTCTAATGCAGCCTCGATAATAGAGCATGGGGCGCAGGGGATTGCTGTTGTGTCAGCAATCTCCTCGGCAGAAAGCCCGATGACAGCTGCCCAAGATTTGAAAGAACGAATCCAACAAATTGAAATACGATGACATGGAGTGAACAAGCTTGGGCCGAATGTGAGTCGGTCTTTGCTGATATTCAGAAATTACCGTTTTTACACGAGCTCATGAACGGAAGTCTTCCGCGGGAAAAGTTCCTGTTTTACTTGCGTCAGGATGCTTTTTATTTGGCTGAGTACGGCAAGATTCTGGCAGGTATCGCTGCTCGTCTCGATCAGAAAGAGTGGCGAGAGGCTTTCCTGCTTTTTTCGGGCGACACGGTCGCCGTTGAGCAGGCATTACATCAGTTCTATTTAAAAGATCAGTCGGTTGAGGCAGAGCCAACGCCAACCAATCTGCTTTACACCGGACACATGTGGCGTCAGTTGGCAAGCACATCAACCGAGGAAGCGCTGGCTTCAGTTTTGCCTTGTTTTTGGGTGTATAAAGAAGTTGGTGATTTCGTTTTGGCGCACCAGAGTAAAGAGGATAATCCGTACCAATCTTGGATCGATACATACGGCGGCGAAGAATTTGCCAAAGCGGTTGCTAAAGCATTATACATTTGCGATGCTTACGCTGATAAATGCACACCGGCGCAGCGCGAGCGAATGACGCAGGCTTTCAAGCTTTCCTTCAAAATGGAATGGATGTTTTGGCATAGTGCCTACGAAATGGAACACTGGCGCGTGTAGTTCACACAACATTAAAAAAGCACAATGAAACTAAAAGAAATAGGAGAGTTTGGTTTTATTGACCGTTTCTCACCTTCCTTTAAAGAATTACTGACGAAGAATCTGACAGGTATTGGCGATGATTGTGCCATTCTGCCGATGAACGATCAGGAGGATTTGCTGGTTACCACCGATTTGTTGATGGAAGATGTGCATTTCCTGCGTTCGGCCATCACACCCGGGCAGCTGGGGTATAAATCGGTAGCCGTTAACTTAAGCGATATTGCAAGCATGGGAGGAACGCCGATCGGTACCTTTCTTTCGATTGCTATTCCTCCCGATATGGATGTGGAATACCTGGATGAATTGATGGACGGCTATCATGCCATTTCTCAAAAATACAATGTTCCGCTTCTTGGTGGCGATACCACGAAATCGGTTAAACATTTGGCCATCAACGTAGGTGTGCTGGGCAAAATTGAAAAGGGAAAAGCACGTCTGCGTTCCATGGCTCAAGCCGGCGATGCGATTTGTGTAACCGGACCGCTGGGCGATTCGGCCGGTGGGCTGCAGGTTGTTCTGAATGATTTGGTGCAAGCCGGCGATTACAGCTACCTGGTTGGACGTCATCATCTGCCGGAGCCTCGTCTTCCTGAAGGTGAATTTTTAGCGACTTTTGGTGGGGTGAATGCCATGATGGACATCTCTGATGGTATCGCTTCCGACCTCAAACATATCCTGAAAGCGTCGGGTAAATTAGCAAGGGTGAATTTGGATCAGTTGCCGGTTTCCGATGAACTGAAACGAGTATGTCAGGGCCAGGGCTGGATGGTTGATGAGTTGGCCAGCGGCGGAGGCGAAGACTACGAATTGCTGTTTACGATTGCTGCAGATCGGGTGGAGGCTTTGCAAGAAGCTTTTACCAGTCAATTTGGTAAATCCTTTACCGTTATCGGACAAATTAAGGAAGGAGACCCTCAAATTCAATGGTCGCGAAACGGCAGTACTGTCGAGTTCAGCAAGGGAGGTTTTAATCATTTTGGATAATGTCAGTCAACGTTTCAAGTTCTAAATTCTAAGTTTAAGAAAACATATGATGAGTTTACGCTATAAAAGAGTTTTAACGATCGCGGGAAGCGATCCCAGCGGAGGTGCCGGCATTCAGGCCGATTTAAAAACAATGTCAGCCTGCGGTTGCTTTGGTACAAGCGCCATTACGGCAGTTGTCGATGAAAATACAGTGGCGGTGTATGGCGTTCACCCG
>QKCF01000105.1 GCA_003246935.1 Sunxiuqinia sp.
TTAAAGTCCTGGCTTTTTTTGCCTTGGGCATGGTCATCTTTTGGCTCGTATACAAGGATCAGGATATTAATCGGATAGAGTCGATTCTGAAAAACGATGTTAACTATGGTTGGATCTGGGTTTCTTTGTTCCTGGGCTTGCTGAGTCATGTTAGCAGGACGATTCGTTGGGCGATTATGATTGAGCCGCTTGGCAGACGTCCGCGCACTTTAAATACCTTCCTAGCAGTTATGGTTGGATACCTGATGAATTTGGTGATTCCGCGAATGGGCGAAATTTCGCGTTGTGGTGTTTTAGCACGTTACGAGAAAATGTCGTTCGCGAAATTGGTCGGTACTGTGGTTACTGAGCGTATTGTTGATGTGATTATGTTGTTGGCACTTACGTTAATTGTCATAGGTACTCAGTTTGGAAAGTTGATTCAATTCCTGCACAATAATCCGCAGGTGAAGGAAAAACTGGAAAGCATTACGTTTTCTCCGGTAGCAATTTTGACATTGATTGCAATCGTTGGTTTGCTTTATTTCTTCAGACAAAAAATTAAACATTCGGCATTGTTTCATAAACTGCACGAGATACTTCAAAAGTTTGGAGAGGGGTTACGTACGATTAAAAGCATGAAAAATAAATGGATTTTTATTTTCCATACAGTTTTTATTTGGGTGATGTATTACTTAATGTTGTACGTCGTCTTCTTTGCTTTTGGATTTACTTCACATTTATCGGCGATTGCAGCGCTAACGACTTTCGTTTTAGGTAGCTTCGGTATGGTGGCACCTGTGCAGGGAGGAATAGGGGCTTGGCATTTTATGGTTATCCAAGCTTTAATTGTTTATGGTGTGAGTAAAGCTGATGGTGTTGTTTTTGCGTTTCTGGCACACACTTCTATGACTGCAATGTTGATAGTTATGGGGCTGGTAGCCTTGCTGATTCTTCCCTTTATTAATCGTAGGCAAGCAGAAAGTTTGTAGCTTTATGGGCAAACATTCAACCCCTCGATTTGAATACTGAATTATTTATAGCGCGCCGCCTGTTTTCTTCGAAAGATTCGGAGCAGCAGCTCTCGCGCCGTATTGTGCGATTGGCGGTTGCCGGTATTAGTTTGGGCATGGTCGTGATGATTCTCGCTGTTGCTATTGTTACCGGTTTTCAACAGGAAATCGCAAGTAAGGTCAATGGTTTCGCAGCACATCTTCAGATTGTTAATTACGATAGTAATCAAAGTTATCAGACGATACCAATTGATGAGAATCAGCCATTTTTATCGGCGATTGATTCAGTCCCGGGTATCCGGCATATTCAGCAATTTGCAACCAAACCCGGTATTATTAAAGCCGGGGATGAGATCCAGGGGGTTGTTCTGAAAGGTATTTCCGCCGATTTTGATTGGCAGTTCTTTGATCGATATAAGCTCGAAGGCGAGAGGATTCCTCTTGATTCTTCACGCAGCGATCGTGTTTGGATTTCGGAGCAAATATCGAAGTTGCTGACATTGAAACTTGGAGATAAGTTTCGGATGTATTTTTTGAATGCTGATGAAAAAGTTCCACGTATACGGCAATTTACTGTCGGGGGAATATTCAGAACCGGGCTTGAGGAATTTGACCGGATGTTTGTATTGGTTGATCTTCGCCATGTTCAGCGGCTAAATAACTGGAGTGACAACCAGATTAGCGGCTTCGAAATTTTTGTTGACGATTTGGACGACCTGCAGCCTATAAGTTATGAAGTTCGTTCATTGGTTTTGGAAAGACTGGCGGCTGATGCGCCTTTGCTGAGAGTGGTCAATGTTAAAGAGAAATACCCGTATATTTTCGATTGGTTAAGCCTTCTGGATATGAATGTTTGGATCATTCTACTGCTGATGGTGTTAGTTGCGGGTTTTAATATGATATCGGGCTTGCTGGTCATCATTTTGGAACGAACCCGGATGATTGGTATTCTAAAGTCGATGGGGGCCGCGAATGTGAATATCCGGAAAATATTCCTGTATTTGTCCGGATTTCTGGTAGGCAAAGGTTTGCTGTGGGGGAACATTATTGGGGTGGTTTTATGTCTGCTGCAATACTATTTCAAAATCATTCATTTAGATCCTTCTTCTTACTATGTGGATACCGTGCCTGTAAATTTGCATATTTCACACTTACTCCTTTTAAACGTGGGGGCTTTAGCGGTGACGCTTTTAATGTTGATTGGACCTTCATATTTGGTAGGACGCATTTCTCCTGAGAAAACAATTCGTTTTGAGTGATTAAAGTCATCCAAATTTCGTGCAATTCTTATTTCCTTGTTAAGCAGTTCTCTGTATGTGGCTAACTTTTTTAATTATTGACTATCTTTAGCTATGCGCCAATTTAATCCAGAATATATTGCCGGTTTACTTCGCTCGGGCTTGCCCGGAAAGGAGTCGCATTTGAAGATGATTCCACCGGGCCGCAAGCTCGCTGTCGATTTATATGATACGGATCACCTTCGTTATAGCAGTGTATTGTTGTTGTTGTTTCCACATGAAGGAAAGCTGTTCACTTGTTTGACCAAAAGAGCTTCGGGGATGAAAAATCATCCAGGGCAGATCAGTTTGCCGGGTGGGCGTATTGAAGCCGGGGAAAAACCGGAGGTTACTGCCCTGCGGGAAGCGAGGGAAGAAGTTGGTATCGATCCTGCTGATGTTACTTTGTTGGGCCGGTTGTCTGAACTGTACGTGCAGGTAAGTAAATTTCAGATCTTTCCATTTGTCGGCTGGACGGAGCACAAACCGGAATTCGTATTAAATTCAGATGAGGCAGAGAAGGTGATTCTATTCCCGATTCAGGATTATCTCGAAAATGGCAAGCTGAATCATTTTCCGGTTAAAACAACCACGGGTGTTTTGGACGTACCTTGTTTTTTATATGAAAATGAGGTCGTTTGGGGAGCGACGGCGATGATTTTATCCGAATTTTTAGATCTTCTCCGGAGACATCAGTTCACGACGTCTCAATAAGATTCACGTAATGATGATAGGTGTTTAAAACCCGGTTTACGTAATCGTAGGGCTCTTCACCTCGACAATATCCCCATTTCACAACCGGATCTTTATAATATTTCGCAGCAGATTTATTTAAAAGAAAGTAGTCTACATTGTTTGTCCAAACGATTGGTATTTTGTTGTATTTGGCCGCCAATCGCTGTGCGTCTTTAACATGTCCCAGACCAACATTGTAGGCTGCTAACACGAATTTGATCCGTTCCAGTGAGTCTGGGACTTCTTTTCTGAAATTGTCATCCAGCCATTTCAGTAAACGTACACCCACTTCAACGTTTTTCGATGGTTCTTCATAGTCGTGTATTCGGAACAAATCGGCTGATTCCGGCATTACCTGCATTAATCCGTAGGCTCCTGCCCACGAAACCGCTGCTGTGTCAAACTTCGATTCCTGGTAGATTACTGCTGCAGTTAATCTCCAATCGATGCCATATTTTTTGCTCATCATTTTTATCATCTCGTCATATGGCGAGATTTTACCTCCGGTTATCGAATGGTAATCATCCAAGATCCGGAGATGAGCACGATTTACTTCGAAATACTTTTTGTAAAGCGCGGCGAATTCTTTTGTCTGCTTGAAGTTTATAATCCAGTTGTTAAGGTAGCTAAGCCATTCCGGGCTGTTGCGACGAACGGCCCATGCAATATTTTGGGGAAAGCTAATCGGAGTGGCAATATCCAGGTTGGGAAAGTATGTTTGATTAACCTTGGCAACATTTTCGTCGCAGACAGTATAGTCAATTTCTCCATTAGAAACCATTCCTACTAATTGCTCAACTCCGTAAATCGAGTCTTGTATAATGTTTATTTCAGCACCTATTTCCTCTGAAAGGTTTTGAAGACGGCGGTAATAAGCGGTTGCTTTCTGAACGTATATGGTTTTCCCTGCTAAGTCAAGCTGGTTTCTGATTAGTGAGTCTTCTAATTGTTTTTCAGTTAGAGATTGCCAGTTTTTAGGGCGTCGCTGGATTAAGACCTGCCTGGTTTGCTCTAGGGGACGTGTGAAGTCGATTAGTTCATTTCGTGCTTTTGTGATCGTTAAGTTTTTTGCAACCAGGTCAAAGCGCTTAGTTCTTAGACCGTTGAAGGTTTCTTCGAGATTGTTACTGACTGAAATTTCCAGCTTCAACCCCATGTCGTGGGCTAAATGTTGAAGTAACTCGTACTTAAAGCCCATAGGCCGACCACGGTAAATGAAATAATTTGTTGAGTTGTAATCAACAACAACTTTGAGTTTTCCGGATTTCATGATTCGGCTAAGCTCCGTTGTTTTATGTTCATTATCGTCCGATTCCTTTTTCTTAATGGTCGAGCAAGCTCCCACAAAAAAAAGGATTAGGGAAAGAAATGTTAGTCTAACAAAAAAAATTCTCTTCATGCATGAGATTTAGGTTCTGTCTAATCATAAAATGACCAGGCAATGCCTAAGCGGAAGGTTCTTCTGTATAAAGGGTAATTGGGTGCTGCCCAATAATTGCCATCCAGAAAGCCTGTTGTTGCGTTAAGTAGCTGAAAAAAGGCTCTTGTCCGCTTAAGTTTTAAATTAGCATGCAGGTCCACTATCGGAAAGTTACCGATTTTTTCTTGATTTTGCCAATAGTAGCGTGCAGTTGCAGGATCGTAAGCATCAGCGTAATAAGCCGTGGTGTATCTCGTGTCGAAGCCAAAGTTGGCATACATGACTTTAGAAATAAGCATTTTGAAGTTTATACTAAGGTACGCAGTCAGATCCGGAACGTGTAAATAGCTTTCCTGATTTGTTTTTTGCCAAAGAGCACTTGCTCTAATCAACCAGTGTTTGCTCTCGATATCTTTGTTCAAATAAGCCGAAAGTACTAACATTTCGCTGTTGGCTTGTTGTGGTGTTGCGTCAGCTCCGTTGTAGATGTAGTCGCTTATAAGTGCGTAATTAAAGCCTAAGTTCAGTTTGTGAAGTTTCGAGGTGATCTTTGCCTTTAAGAGCATCTCTTTGGTATTGTTGAAGCGGTTGTTCCATTCGTAGTGGTTCGATCGGTATTTTTGCTCGAAATAATCCGGAACAATTGTATTCAATTCTCCGGATAAAAACAAAGAGGTTGTATCTTTCCCGATGACGGCTGGTTTATAGACGAAAGCACTCAGTTCTGTTTGCCCCGAGCGGTGTCCGGTTGTATAAAATTTGCCCTGGATGTTCCATCGCCAGAATTCACCTTCATCTCTTGAAATTGCTCCACCGACAAAGGTATTGTGCAGTTTTTCTTTCGAGAGGTAAGTGCTGTCAATGTCAACCATTTTGGCTGATATGAGATCATTACCAATAAAAGCCCGTTTGCTGAAGGTGTATTTACGGTTTGGAGATTCGTAAAACTTGATCTGGAAGGTGTTGCTGAGCCGGTTATAAACAATGGTGTCGTTCGTTGCGGTGCTGTCTTTGTAGAAGGCCGGGTAGTAATCGAGATTTACGTCGGTATCTTCAAATATTCTTCGGTTCGATGAATATTCAAGCTGATGAATAAATCCGGTGATTGGGCGGAATACTTGAGTGACGTTGCCTTGTTCGTCTTCGTGTTCTTCAGTTTTGCCGACACGGTACTCATTTACAGTGAAGAAAATATTATTGCGAATCTGAGCGTTCGCAGTTGTTAGATTCACAATATAAGTTTCCGTTTCAGCATATTCATTTAAATCCTGCCCCGGCTCCAAGCTTCCATTTTCTTCGTTTTTGTTGCGGTTGAAAATGATGGCTGAGTGAGAATTAAATTTATCACCTCGGTAGGTTGTAGTCATCCCAATGTTGTGAAATTTATTCTCCTGGTATTGGTAGAACCCGGTTGATTTATCTTGGTTGTAAAAAAGTTGAAAGCCGAAATTTTTGTTAACATTTTGAGCATGAAATACATTGAACAGGGTTTCGTTGCGCGTATTTTTGTTGTCGCTTTGCTTGTAGTCAAGAAGCGTATACGGCGTCGTGGTATTCATGTATTTAATGTCTTCAGGGAATAAGGCGTATGCTTCGAATGAGTGGTAGAAATAAAAATCAGATTTGTAATTACGATTGAAAAAATCGCCATAAATGTATGCTCCTCCCATGTTTCCTGTAAAAACAGGACGGAGGTCGTTTTTGAAAATTGGGTTGTAAATGTGGAAGAATCCCAAGGCAGTGTCTAATTCTGCTTTCTCGAAATTAGCTCCGAAGTTGTTAAGTTTCCAATTTGTTATGAT
>QKCF01000137.1 GCA_003246935.1 Sunxiuqinia sp.
AAAAGTAACACTGTAACGACCGTTTTCCTCCCATAAGTCTTCAACTTTAATATTGAAGGTTTGGTTAGTTTGAGCGTTACGAACCCGTAAACGATCATTATTTTTTAATAATTGCCTACTGAATAGCGTAATCTCTTTTTTGTTAACACGTGTGATCTGCCCCAAAAGAATACCCGTATTGGTGTTATCTGCTATTGCACCCGATACGTTTTGAGAAAGAAAGTAGCCGGTTTTTTCGCGACCAAAATCCATCTGAAGCATAGCTTCTGCTTCAGATGTTTTTTCTGGATGATCCAACGCCAAACGATAGGCTGACGCTACCTGGAATACGTAATCAGCCGATTTCATTCGCCCTTCAACTTTCAGTGAGCGAACGCCGTATTTATTTAGCTTTTCCAGGTTTGCTAGTTGCTGATTGTCCTTCAGATTGAACACGTATTTTTTCTCTTGTTTATCCTCGTAAACCATACGGCAAGGTTGACTGCACATGCCGCGGTTGGCCCCCCTTCCGCCGATGTAGCTACTGAAGAAACATTGACCGGAGAAAGAATAGCATAACGCACCATGAATGAAAACCTCAAGCTCACATGCTGGTTTTCTGGCGATACTTTCTACTTCGGTCAGGGTAAGTTCGCGTGCTAATACCACACGCTTAATACCGAGTTGAGCCGCATAGTCAACGCCAATGGAATTGTGTGTTCCCATTTGCGTACTGGCATGTACCGCTAATTTTGGGAAATATTGATGGGTCAGAGCAAAAACGCCCCAATCCTGAACAATAATAGCATCCACTCCAACGCGCTCGAGATAAGCCATGAAGTCGAGCAACCTGGGCAGCTCGGAATTTTTGATAACGGTGTTAAGGGTGATATAAACTTTTGCACCATGATTATGCGCTTCCTGCAGAATTGCAGGTAATTGGTCTTCGCTGAAGTTATTGGCTCGAACGCGGGCATTAAATTGTTTTAGACCGAGGTAAACGGCATCGGCTCCACCTCGAATGGCTGCCCGAAACGAATCGACACTTCCCGCAGGAACCAATAATTCAGCTTTGTTTTTTTGCATGGTTAAAAGTTTGTGCAAAAGTAGCAAAACAGACCAATAATCATTCAACCCGCTTATAAGCGTAATGCAAGGCGCTCTGTTTGCTTTGTTGCATTCTTTAGATAGGTATTGAAGATCATGTTTTATTGGAGAAGCAAAACAATTTATTTTGCTATCTTAAGGTCGCTTGAACGATGGTTTTGCGACAAGCAAAAATTACAAAATAAACAATAACTCAATCAAATAAATTGTTAAACTAAAAACCGAAAGTTTATGATACAGCAGAAAGAAATTAAATTACCGGCATTCCGACGTGGGTATCACTTAGTTACTGATAAGATTGAAGAAGAGTTGGCTGATATCCCTGATTTTCCGCAGGCTGGTTTGTTGCATATTTTAGTACAACACACTTCGGCTGGGATTACATTGAATGAGAATGTAGATCCTTCAGTGCGTCGTGATTTTGAGTCTATTTTAAACATTATGGTTCCTGAGAACAATAAGGTTTACACGCATACTTCGGAGGGGGGAGACGATATGCCGGCCCACATAAAAACCTCAGTTATTGGAGCTGAACTCACCATCCCGATTACGGATGGTAAATTGAACCTTGGTACCTGGCAAGGTATCTATCTTTGCGAATTCCGTGATCATGGAGGTCCGCGTAAATTGTTTTTAACGGTTTATTCCTAGATATAAAGGAGGGTGTTGTCTGTGGCTGATAGCCTATAGACTGCATTTAATTAACTGTTGAAGGTGGGAAATACATAAAATGATGTTTCCCATTTTTTTATTTACGCAATTCAACGGGGCTTATGCCGGTTTTGTTTTTGAAGATACGACTGAAATAGTGAATCGACTGAAAACCTAGTTCGAAGCTAATTTCTTTAATGCTCTTGTCGGTGGATAGAATTAGTTGGCGGGCGCGCATAATCTTTAAGTCAAGATGGTATTGGTGGGGGGCAACGCCGGTGTATTTTTTAAACATCTTTCTGAAATACGAATAGCCAATATTATTTATTTGGGCCAGTTTCTCCAAGTCAATCTCACCATCAATATTATTACGGATTTCGTACCGTGCTTTCTGTATTATCTTTTCGATGGGCTTGCCCGAGAAATCGCGCTGTTTCTGAAAGGCTACAATGTATCCGAGCAATTCGATCACCAATCCGGCTGCAATGTGTTGAAACCCTGGCTCTTCCTTTTTTACCTGGTCGAAAATTTTATAATACGTATCAATTAATTCCTCATGAAATCCACACTGAATTACCGACTGTCCTTGTAATATTTTATTCACGTGCAAATAATGATGCGCAAAATCCCCGTCGAAACCAATATAGTTTTCTGTCCAGCCCTTGCTTTTTACAGGCCTGTAGCGGTGCCATTCGTCCTTGCGGACAATCATCAGGTTGCCGGGTTTTACCGAAAATTTACCTTGCTTGTTTTCCAGAATTCCTTCTCCTTCTGTAATATAGTTGATCTGGTACTCATCTAAAGTGCGGCCATTATTCCAGCTAAAATAGTAACCACTCGGATGATCGGTAGGTGGATATGTACTATTGGGCGGCGTATGTGCTTTGCCGACGGAATTTAGAAAAAGTCCCCATTTCCTATCTTCCTCGCCCGGTGTGAGATATTTAAAATAGTCCTTCATTAATTTAGTATCATAAAGTGCAACAAGATAATCAAAATATGCATTGATGCTACTTGAAGTGAAACATACCTTTGGGGTGTTTTTTTAATCAATAAAAATCTAACCATTCAATCTAACAAACGTCTTATGAATAGTACAACTGCAGGTATTTTATTAATGACAATTGGAGCACTTGGTGCATCCAGTTTCTATGTACCTTTGAAGCAAGTAAAGGAATGGGCCTGGGAGTCATTTTGGCTGGCTCAGGGAGTATCAGCTTGGCTGATCGTACCAATGGTATTTGCGTTACTTACCGTTCCTTCCGGTGAACTTTTCCCTATTTTATCAGAAGCGCCAAGATCATCTTATTGGCTAACAATCATGTTTGGTGCTCTTTGGGGTGTTGGAGGTCTTACATTTGGATTAAGTATCCGATATCTTGGAATTGCCCTTGGACAAAGTATTTCATTAGGGCTTTGTGCAGCTTTTGGTACCATTATCCCGCCATTGGTAAGTGCAGATCAGACATTGTCCAGCATCATTATTATTGGTGTGGCAATTTGCGTTGCCGGTATTGCTGTAATTGGATATGCCGGAGCATTAAAAGGCAAGAATATGTCTGAAGAAGAACGTAAAGCTGCTGTTGCAGAATTTGCGTTGAAAAAAGGACTTTTGATTGCTGTACTTGCCGGTGTGATGAGTGCTTGTTTCAACTTTGGTTTAGAAGCTGCTGCTCCTATAGCGGAAATCGCAAAAGCTCATGGTACTAGTGATCTTTTCCTTAAAAACCCGGCTTTAGTCTTGATCCTGTGGGGAGGTTTTGTTACGAATGCTGTTTACTGTATCTACCTGAATATTAAAAATAAGTCGTATAAAGATTATACTTCTTCAAAAGGAAGCATTTTCCTTAATAATATCTTTTTCTCTTTCCTTGCAGGTTTCTTATGGTTCTTACAGTTCCATTTCCTGGGAATGGGACAAAGTAAATTAGATCCGGATATCGCCGTTTACGGATGGAGTATTTTAATGGCTCTGAATATTTCAATCAGTAACGTTTGGGGTATTGTGTTGAAAGAGTGGAAGGGTGCAGGAATAACAACTATGATTGTCCTTTTAATCGGTATTGCGCTATTGATTCTTTCTGTATTTGTACCGAATTTTTAAACCGTGACTAAATCTTAATCAACTTGATATTATGAATCGTTTAGCATTTAAAATGTACCTCAATGAGGGACAAAAAGAGGAATATAGAAAACGCCATAATGAAATTTGGCCAGAGTTGAAAAAACTGCTGAAAGACGCAGGAGTTAGTGAATACTCGATCTTCCTGGATGAAGAAACCAATATCCTGTTTGCTTTTCAAAAAGTAAGCGGAGATGGTGGTTCTCAGGATTTGGGACAAACAGAAATTGTCCAAAAATGGTGGGCTTTTATGGCTGATGTTATGAAAACAAATCCGGACAACTCACCGGTTAGTATTCCGCTGGAAGAAGTATTCTATATGGAATAGTCGTCTGCAATAAATTGAAATAAATTATCAAATAATAACCAATAAAAAATTGAAGATATGAGTAAGACTGAATTAGTCAAAAAAGCTTATGAAATAGCAAAAGAACAATACGCAGCACTTGGTGTAGATACTGATGCCGCATTGGCAAAAATGGGCAAATTGGCCATTTCATTGCACTGCTGGCAAACTGATGACGTATCAGGTACTGAGAATCCTGATGGTCAATTGTCTGGCGGTATTCAAGCTACCGGTAACTACCCAGGCAAAGCACGTAACGTTGCAGAGATCACAGCTGACTTGGAAAAAGTAATGTCTATGCTTCCAGGTAAGCAACGTGTAAACGTACATGCTTTGTATGGCGATTTTTCTGAGGGTATGGTTGATCGCGATGCTATTAGCGTTAAGCAGTTCCAGGGATGGATTGATTGGTGTAAAAAAATGGAAATCGGTATGGACTTCAACGGTTCATTCTTCTCTCACCCTAAAGCAGACAGTGGTTTTACTTTATCTTCAAAAGATGAAGAAATCCGTAAGTTTTGGGTAGAACACCTGAAGCGTTCTCGTGAAATCGCTAACGAAATTGGTAAGCAATTAGGATCTCCTTGTGTATTGAACACCTGGATTCCTGATGGATCAAAAGATACACCTGTCGACCGTAACGGCATGCGTGCTCAATTGACAAAATCTTTGGATGAAGGTTTTGCTACTGAGTATCCAAAAGAGAACATGAAAGATGCTGTTGAAAGTAAGGTATTCGGTATCGGTGCTGAGTCTATGACTGTAGGTTCTCACGATTACTACCTGGGCTATGCTATCAAGAATAACAAATTGATTTGCTTGGATAACGGTCACTTCCACCCAACTGAAGTTGTTGGTGATAAGATTTCTTCTTGTCTTCAGTTTGTAGACGAAGTTCTGCTTCACGTAACTCGTCCTATCCGTTGGGACTCTGACCACGTAGTAACATTGAACGAAGAAGTTCAATTGATCGCTTCAGAAATCGTTCGCAACGACTTCATGAGCCGTGTAAATGTAGGTTTGGACTTCTTCGATGCTTCAATTAACCGTATCGGTGCTTACGTTGTTGGTACACGTGCAGCTCAAAAAGCATTCCTGATAGCTATGTTGGAGCCAACTAAAACATTGATCGAAATGGAAGAAGCTGGTCAAAACTTCGAACGTTTGGCTATGATGGAAGAATTGAAAACAATGCCTTTTGCTGCTGTTTGGGATTACTACTGTATGCAGGAAGGTGTTGCTGTTGGAACTGACTATATCGCTGAAATTCAGCAATACGAAAAGGACGTTTTAAGTAAAAGATAATTAGGCGATTAAAGAAAATTACCGATCTGTTTCTGGATCGGTAATTTTCATTTTACTACTAATAAAAAATCAAGGCTAAACCCGCAAACAGAACCATGAAAGAAGTTATTGCAGTATTCGATATTGGAAAGACCAACAAGAAAGTCTTGCTCTTCGACGAGAGCTTGAAACTGGTTTTCCAGCACGAACAAAAATTCCCGGTAATCGCAGATGAAGATGGATTTGAGTGCGATGATATTGACCGGATTACTGACTGGATCAAAACTGAGCTTACAAATATTGTTGAAGCAGGAGAGTACGATTTAAAAGCGGTGAACTTTTCAACCTACGGAGCTTCACTTATGTTCCTTGACGGTGAAGGAAAGCGTTTGACTCCTGTCTATAATTATCTAAAAGAAGTACCTGCAAGTATTTCTGAAAACTTATTTGAAAGCTACGGCGGCAAAGATGAGTTTTGTCGTCGTACAGCAAGTCCGGCATTAGGCTTGTTATTGAATTCCGGAATTCAAATGTTGTGGCTAAAACAGCAAAAACCGGACGTTTATGCGAAGGCGGCGTCAATTCTGCACTTTCCGCAATATTTAGCTTATACCTTAAATGGTAAAGTTATTTCTGAGCCAACATCAATCGGTTGTCACACCTTCATGTGGGACTACGATAATATGGCTTATCATCCTTGGATTGAGGATCAAAAAATTGAATTACCA
>QKCF01000037.1 GCA_003246935.1 Sunxiuqinia sp.
CTTTCGAAAGATTTCGTGTTCACTCGTTATCATCCAGTCAGGAAGTAGTAGGTTAAGGGCTAAATGTAGTGATTATCCTCTTTCGAGCAAACTTCGGAAGCGCTTGATCTGCTCCGGAGATCCAAGAACAAACAATTGATCACCTCGACTTAATGTTAATTCTGAAGACGGATTAAAAATGTACTTGGCACCACTGATTTTTATCCCAACAATATTGATTCCCGAAATATCTTGTGATTTCAATTCCTCAATCGAATGATTCACAAAGCAGTCAGCCATATTGGTACAACTAATTTCCTCCAAACTAACGTCCTTACTGTGTTGAAGCAAAATATACTCAAGAAATTCAACCACGTCGGGCTGCGTAATCAACTTCGCCATTCGCTGACCTCCAATACGCTCCGGCATGATTACATTGGTTACACCGGCGCGTTTCAACTTAGAAACTGACTCCATCTCAGAAGCTCGGCTAACAATCTTCAGACTGGGATTCATACTACGAGCGGTAAGCGCCACAAATACATTATCCGCATCGTTGGGGGTAGTTGCGATCAGCGCCCGGGCAAAATCAACGCCTCCCTGTTTCAACACATCCTCGTGCGTAGCATCGCCTCGAATATACAAGAGTTCCTCATCTTCGCGAATTCGGGAAATTACATTTTCCCTTTTATCGATCACGACGAAATCCAAGCCGTAATCACGCAGCTCCGTTGCCACCTGCTCACCATTCCGACCATACCCAATGATAATCACATGGTCTCTCAGTTTCTGAATCTTCTTATCCACCCGGTATGTTTTTAAGTAATTAACTAGTTCACCATCAAAAACAAAGCGTGCCAAATTGGACCCCACATAGGCCAAACTGCCCAAACTGGCGATAATCAAGCCTGATGTAAAGATTTTTCCGACGTCGCTTAACGGATGCACTTCACTGAAACCAACCGTCGAAATCGTAATAATGGTCATGAAGAATGCATCAATAAGCGAATAATCCTCCAAATACCGATAAACCAACGTACCAATCGTTAACATCGAAACCAACAAAACCACCCCCACACGGAGCGTCCTGTTCGAAACATCCTGAAATTTATTCGCTGACTGGCTCATCCTCTACCGTACTTGTTCGCTTAATTAGCTTCATTCCTACAGGGCAATTTAAGCATTTTTTGGCATTACAATACGAATTCTTCAACTGAATCAGCGCCTGACTCTCGAATGCTGTTTGGGCTGAAACGCCTAGTTCATGCCACTTTTCGATGATTGCGTTCTTCTCTACGGGGATCTTCTCCATGTACTCCAATGCCAAATCCTTCAGTTCTTGCTTTTGATAGTAATCACCGTAAACAAACAGAAAAGGAACGATGGTATTTATAACCAGATTATAAAATGAGGACTCGCCCAAATGCTTACGCTGTTTTCGACTAGCCTTATTGAACTTATAATGTGTATCCCAGTATTCAGATGGGTTTAATAGGAAAAGCTTTCTCACGTCATTTAACTCCCCCATCTCAATCAATCTTGAAAACAAAGCTGTCGATTGATGAATTAGTTTGGCAAACTGTGCAATCCGAATGGTTGGAAAATTGACGGGCCGCAATCGTAGAAACTTCCACAAATGCCCTTCTACCGCTTTCAACTTGTACTTTTTGTACAAGAATGAAAACTCCTTCCGCAACTCCAGAAAATAGTCATCACCAACCAACTCCTCATTCAGCAATCCGGCGCAGCCAAAAAGCAGCGCCTCCAACTGAAACAAATCGTTTTTGTGTTTAGCCAAAACTGAAAGCGGGACAGCTTTCGCCAGCAACTCAAAAGGAACAGCATTCACCTTGAATCCGAAACTACGGGCCAGCATCTGGTAAAACGTCTCATTCCAATCGTTTTTATTTTGTTCCAGTAGCCGGGTGATTTCACCTGTTTTTTGCTGTAGCCTTTCAACCAACAAAGCATGATACCAAAGTTGTAAAGTAATAGGCGGTACATCGTAAATTGAATCGGCACAAGGAATCCAACTCGTCGCCTTCATTAGATTTTGGTAATTATTTTCCAAAACTGCCGGATAACGGAGACAAGTACACTCAACAGCTTCCCCTTTAGAGTTTAACACAACCGCGTCATCCTCGTTCACGATATGCAGTATAACATTATCATAGGCCGAATCTTGCTGATGTTTGTGCTTGATCCAATCACTCGATCGCCAATGAATTTCTACGTTACCCGCCCAAATCGTGTCGCCAATCTTTACGCGAGCATTAAAGAAATCGGGCCCGGCATCCGAATTCAGGAAACCCGGGGAGATCACCTCAACCGGAACACCTCGGGTTGTTACCATCGCTTCGGAATTAAATAAGCGGTGTTTCCACAAAAAATGCAGGAAAAATTCATTCATAGATTCGACTTGACTAATCCCATACAAATTATGAATATTGAATTTGAAAATCAAGTCTTAATTTCAGTGATAATCAAACACAAAACGACGAACTGCCCCGTATAAAATAATAGCATCTTCACCATGATGTTTTGGTGGAAACCCACTAACTTTAAAATAGTAGCAGAAGATTCTGAAAGTGAATATCAGCAGGCAACATATCATTCGGGCTGTTGTTGTTGCTTTTTTTGCAGCAATAGCCATCGCGATCGCCTCTGCAACGATCGGGAGGGAAATCTACGGGGCAACGAAAGTAAGTCTGTTGTCCTTCGGCATTGTGAATTTTTCGGGTTACTTGTTTTTCCTGATTATGCCGGTAGAATTGGCCTTTATCTACTATCTGCATTCAGCCCTGAGTTTTCCGCTGCTCAACATAATCGCGATATTGACAGCTTTGGGTGCCCAGCTTGTTGATTACTATATCGGACACTCGTTGAGTACTCGTTTTATTGATCAGCTTGTTGGCCGACGCCGCTATTTAAAGGCAGAAGAAGAGATTCAGAAATATGGCAATATTGCCATTTTTTTATTCAACTTACTCCCGTTATCGTCCCCCTTGATCCTTCTTGCTGCCGGCATGTTGCGACATCCGCTTCGGGAAGCAATATTATACAGCGCTCTGGGGCTACTTATAAAATATCTGTTTATCACGATTTTCTTCCTTTAAAATAAAGAAATACCCCCGACCAAAAACAAAAAACCCGAAGTTCTGACGAACTCCGGGCACGGTACAAACCGTTTAAAACCTCTATAAAAAGTGGGTTCTTCACCCTTTTGTCCAAGATTAAAGCAATTCTGCTTCCAAAAGCAGCTCTTCCATATCTACCTGCACATCCATAGCTGCTTCGCGTGCTTTAGCTGCAAAATCTTCCTCATTGGATGCGTAAATAATCGCACGAGACGAATTTACCAATAAACCACACTGGTCATTCATTCCATACTTCGCTACTTCTTCCAAACTTCCTCCCTGAGCACCAACACCGGGTACCAACAGGAAATGGTCCGGCACAATTGCACGAATACCTTCCAAACTTTCAGCTTTTGTAGCACCGACCACATACATCATATTATCGGTCGTTCCCCAGGTCTGAGAAGTTTTCAGCACCGACTCGTACAACTGGTCACCGCTTTTTTCATCTTTCAGGAACTGGAAATCGAAAGCTCCTTTATTAGACGTCAAAGCTAACAAAATCACCCAACGATCCAGGTAAGTCATGAAAGGTTTAACAGAATCTTCACCCATATACGGAGCTACAGTTACGGCATCGAAGTCCATGTGGTCGAAGAATGCACGGGCATACAGGTTTGACGTATTACCAATATCACCGCGCTTTGCATCAGCAATAATAAACTGCTCCGGATATTTTTCACGAATGTAGTTCACTGTTTTTTCCAAAGCTACCCAACCGGCAACGCCCTGGCTTTCGTAGAATGCCAGGTTTGGTTTGTAAGCAACGCATAAATCTTGCGTGGCATCAACAATCTCTTTGTTGAAGGCGAAAATCGGATCAGACGTATCTTTCAGATGCGCCGGGATTTTCAAAATATCGGTATCAAGCCCAACGCACAGGAAGCTGCGCTTGGCTTTAATTTGTTCGAATAATTGTTCTTTGTTCATTGTTGTATGGTCGTTACAAAGTGAGGGTCTGACTTGGAGTCAGGCCCTCACTCAATAAATTTAAATTTCAGCTTCTTTCAAACGTTCTGCGTTTTCTTCCAGCATCAGTTTTTCAATGATCTCGTCGATTTCACCATTGATAATCGCCTGCAGGTTATACAAGGTTAGGTTAATACGGTGATCAGTAACACGACCTTGTGGCCAGTTATACGTACGGATTTTAGCAGAACGGTCACCGGTAGACACCATTGTTTTCCGTTTCGATGCAATCTCGTCCAAATACTTCTGGTGCTCCATATTATATATACGGGTACGCAATTCGACCATTGCCTTATCCAGGTTCTTCAGTTTCGATTTCTGATCCTGACACTGTACAACAATACCTGTTGGAATGTGTGTCAAGCGGATTGCTGAGTAAGTCGTGTTCACCGACTGTCCACCAGGACCTGACGAACAGAATTCGTCGCGGCGGATATCTTCATTACGCAATTCGATATCAAACTCTTCCGCTTCAGGCAATACAGCCACCGAAGCAGCCGAAGTATGTACACGTCCCTGTGTTTCGGTTTGAGGTACACGCTGCACACGGTGTACACCTGATTCGTATTTCAGAATACCGTACACATTCTCTCCGGAAACAGTTGCCACAATCTCTTTGTAACCACCCGACGTACCTTCGTTCATGGTTGTTACTTCCATGCGCCAGCCTTTCTTTTCGCAGTATTTTGAATACATGCGGAACAAGTCGCCTGCAAAGATTGACGCTTCGTCACCACCTGTACCGGCACGAATTTCGAGGATTGCATTTTTCGAATCTTCCGGATCAGCAGGAACCAACAACAATTTAATTTCCTGTTCTTTGCCCGGAATTGCGTCTTCGCTTTGTTCAATTTCTTCTTTGGCCATTTCGCGGATATCCGGATCGCTTTCTTCGGCCAACATTTGTTTACCCGACTCGATATTCTCGATCAGGTTTTTATATTCTTTAAAAGCCTGCACCAACGCTTCCAGGCGACGATACTCCTGGTTCAGCTTCACGTAGCGCTTCATATCGCTCATAGTAGCCGGGTCAGTAATCTGCTGACCAACTTCTTCGAAGCGGTGATTAATGCTTTCGTATTTTTCTAATAATGAATAATCTGCCATATAATCAGTTCCAAGTTAACAGTTTAAAGTTTCGAGTTTCAAGTTGCACGACTCAATACTCAGTTCTCAATACTCGAAAGTTCCAAATTCGGATTTGATGGTAAGTTTCTTGCCTTCGTGGGCTTCAACCTGACCAACAATTTGTGCGTCGATATTGAATGACTTTGAAATTTCGATAATTGACTCAGCCAATTCAGGCTTCACATAAATCTCCATGCGGTGTCCCATATTGAACACTTTATACATCTCCGCCCATTCTGTTTTCGACTCTTCCTGAATCAACTTAAATAACGGAGGAACCGGGAACAGGTTATCTTTAATGACATGCACACCATCAACAAAGTGCAACACCTTAGTTTGAGCACCACCCGAGCAGTGTACCATTCCGTGAATTTCGGAACGGTGAGCATCCAGAATCTTTTTGATCACCGGCGCATAAGTACGGGTTGCCGAAAGAACCAATTTACCGGCGTCGATACCTAAACCTTCAATCGCATCGGTGAGTTTCTTTGTACCTGAGTACACCAAATCAGCCGGAACTTCAGCGTCGTAACTCTCCGGATATTTTCCGGCCAGGTAGTTGGCAAATACATCGTGACGGGCCGAAGTCAGTCCGTTGCTTCCCATACCGCCATTGTATTCCTTTTCGTAAGTGGCTTGTCCGAAAGAGGCTAAACCAACAATGACATCGCCGGCCTGAATATTATCAGCGGAGATGACATCCGAGCGTTTCATGCGGCAAGTAACGGTTGAGTCGACGATGATGGTGCGCACCAGGTCTCCCACATCGGCCGTTTCGCCTCCTGTTGGGTAAACACCAACACCCATTTCCTGCAACTCACGGCACAATTCATCTGTTCCATTGATGATTGCTGCAATCACATCACCCGGAATTTTATTTTTATTACGACCGATAGTGGACGACAACAGGATGTTATCCACTGCACCAACACACAACAGGTCGTCGATATTCATAATCAGCGCATCCTGAGCGATGCCTTTCCACACCGAAATATCA
>QKCF01000097.1 GCA_003246935.1 Sunxiuqinia sp.
ATGGACTGCTGCCAACTCGATGTTTTGGCAATGTTCAGCTGCTAAAATTGAAAATTTTGCACCTCCCGGAACTCAAAATTGGGCTTACGGTGCCTGGGCACAATTTGCGGGCAACGGCTATTGGTACGAGGCCAATAGCCATGTAAACCCACGCAGCCTTTTTTATAAGCAGTTGCAGGAACGGCTCAACGCCCCAACTCTGTGCGAAGGACAAGTCATTACCTATACAATTGAAGATGCCGGAAATCCAACACCTGAAGAGGCAACCCGAATTGCTGAATATTTAGAGGCAAATCATCCGCTTTCGGTTAGAGAATTTATTCTGAAAGCTCCTGAACGCAATCCGATTCAAACGAATCTTGCTATTGGGAAAATAGCTACAGGTGAAAAGCAAAAGGACAACAAGAAGGTCGAAGATAAAACAGTGGTATCCATCAAAAATGGTTGGATTGTTGCTAATGGAGTAGTCATTACCGGGCAAAGAGCTACTGCTCCCTGGTGGAACCTGAAGATTCGTCCCCGCGAAATTGAGCGTGCAAAAATTGCGGTCACCCGTTATGTTCCCGGACGCGAAGGAAAAGGCTTTACCGATCGTCTAAGGGAGGTCATTGACGATATGGATGAGAACAATCAGGCTGTGTACGAACAAAACTATGCTTTGTGGTACGAGCGTCGTCGCGACGATCACGAACGTATTCGCAGGATGGATGGCGATGTTTGGGCTCCTTTCTATGAACTTCCGTTTGAACGTTCCGGGCAAGGATTAGCGTGGGATGGTTTGAGTAAATACGATTTAACCAAATACAATCTTTGGTATTGGAACCGCCTAAAAGATTTTGCCGATTTGGCCGAACAAAATTCGAAAGTATTAATTCATCAAAACTATTTTCAACATAACATTTTGGAAGCTGGTGCCCATTGGGTGGACTCACCCTGGCGTACCGTGAATAATATTAATAATACGGGGTTTCCCGAGCCTCCGTTATTTGCAGGCGATAAGCGAATATTTATTGCAGGTGAGTTTTACGATATCACGAATCCGATTCGGCGGGAGCTGCATAAAAAATACATTCGACAGTGTTTGAATAACTTCAAGGATAACAGTTGCGTTATTCAAACAACAAGTGAAGAATTTACCGGGCCGCTTCATTTTGTCGAGTTCTGGTTAGATGTTGTTTCCGAATGGGAACAGGAAACCGGCAGACATCCTCTTATTGCGTTAAGTACAACCAAAGATGTTCAGGACGCTATTCTGGCCGATCCGATGCGCTCAAAAATTGTCGATATCATCGATATTCGTTACTGGAGTTCACGTGCCGATGGATCGGTGTATGCGCCTGTTGGTGGAGCAAATTTAGCTCCCCGTCAATTTGCTCGCCTCGAAAATAAAGGCCCTCAATCAGTGCCGCAGGTATACAACGATGTGCTGACTTACAAAAAGGCGTTTCCTGCAAAAGCGGTGATGTACTCGTTCGATCAGTCGGACAAGTTGGCTTGGGCAATTTTTATGGCCGGAGGTTCTTTAGCTGGTATTCCGCCAGTTAAAGTTGACGGTTTTCTGAAGGCGGCTTCAACAATGCATACTGAAACATTGGAGCAGGAAGGCGTTTACAAGTTGGCTGATACTGACGGCGCCTGCATCTTCTATCTGGATAATCGTTCTCCGGAATATGCAGCAGAATTGGTTGCCGGAAACTACCAGTTGATTGAGATTGACCCGACTACCGGCGAGCAAATTGGTAAAGCGGCTCGGGTGAAGGGTGGAAAACAAATTCAGCTTCAAACCGGCGGAAAATCGGAAGCGATTTTCTGGCTACGAAAGTTGTAGGCTGAGTTTCAAACTTAAAATGAACATGAAAAAATCAAACTGTAAAAACTTATGCATGTTGCTTGTAGTGGCGCTCTGTTTTAACACATTCAGCGTGCAGGCAGCAGGAAGGAAAAGCAAACACGGGAACAAGGACCAACAATATAAAATTGCCGTTGTCGACCTGATGATTCTGAAGCGTCAAAAACTCAGTGCTTTTCCGCTGGCGAAAGAAATCGGTGCCGATGGCTTGGAAGTCGATATGGGGGGGCTTGGAAAACGACCGACCTTCGACAACAAACTAGCTAATGATTCGCTGTTGAATCTCTTTTTAAAAGCTTCGAAAGACAATGGAATCGAAATCTGTGCTTTGTCAATGTCCGGCTTCTACGCGCAGTCGTTTCCTCAAAAAGAAACTGCAGTGAAGGCTGTCGGAGATTGCATTGAAAGCATGAAGCGGGTTGGAACGAAAGTTGGCTTCTTGCCGTTGGGCGTTGAAGGCAACCTGCTTCGTTATCCGGAGCGCCGTCAGGCAGTTGTAGAGCGTCTGCAGACTGTCGGTAAAATGGCAGAGGAAGCAGGAGTGGTAATAGCTATTGAAACGGCTTTCGATGCCAAACGCGATCTGGAGTTATTGAAAGAAGTCGGTTCTCCGGCTATTAAAATTAGCTTCAATTTTTCGATTCCTTTGAGTGAGGGCCGCGACGTAAATGAAGAATTGAAGGTATTAGGAAAAGACAATATCGCTCAAATTCACGCATCCAATAAGGATGGGGTATGGTTGCAAAACGACCCCCAGATTGATCTTAAGAAAGTGAAGAAAACGCTGGATGAGATGGGCTGGAGCGGCTGGTTGATTGTGGAGCGTTCGCGCGATGCCAATAGCCCACGCGATGTTCTTGGAAATTTCGGGGCAAACGTGGCTTACTTGAAATCTATATTTCAGTAATCGAAGAGGGGATCAAAATCAATAAACAAGTAAAAAGCAAACGAAAATGAAAAGAATAAGCATACTGATGATGTTCGTGCTGGTTGGTTTTAACCTGACCGTGCTGGCGCAGAAAAAAGGAAAAGACGAGTTCACCAATAAAGAATATTGGGAAGTTGTTTCAGGACGTGCGGCAAAAATTGTTGAGTCTATGAACCTGAACGATGCCGCCAAAGAAAAGCGCGTGCAGGATCTGATTGCAGCGCAATATTATCGTTTGAATGGTATTCACGATGGTACAGATGCTGAAATCAGAGAGGTAAAAGAATCCGGCTTGGAGAAAGCAAAAAAGGACAAGAAAATTGAAAAGTTAAACGCAAAGCGTGAAAAAGCGTTGGCAAAACTGCATAAATCGTATCTCAAGGATTTATCAGGAGAATTAATCTCTGATCAAATTGATGAGGTGAAAAACGGAATGACCTACAGCGTTTTGGTTCATACGTGGAACGGTTACCAGGATATGCTGCCCAATCTGACAGAAGCTCAGAAGAAATACATCTGGGAAGCTTTGGTTGAAGCCCGGGAGAAAGCGATGGATGCTGGTTCAGCAAAAGACAAACACGCTTGGTTTGGGAAATATAAAGGTCGTATAAATAACTACTTGGCCAAGGATGGCTACGATCTAAACAAGGAAAGTAAAGATTGGCACGAACGGATGAGAAAGGAAGGTAAAGAGTTTTAATCAACCTTATAAAATAACCTGTTTTATCTGCAGTGAGCAGAAAAACAGGTTTTTTCTATTTTGTTTCATTCAGATATAAACGTTCAAAAACAAATCAAAATGTTTTTACGAAGTAAGAAGAAAGCAGCTCTGGCAGGTTTGTTCTCGCTGGTTTTTACGTGCATGGCTTGGGCCGGAAATCCGGTTGTGAAGATCGATTTCAACCAATCGGGACGCAACATTAACCAGGTCAATGAGATCGGCTACCAGTCGTGGGCGAGTTATGGAGAGAAAGCAACCGAAACATTCGATGGAATTTCGTTTACTATGGAAGGTGGAAGCTCGGGATTAAAAAGTAATTGGTACAAGGCGGGCATGGTAGTTGCCAAACTGGTAAGTGATGGTGTGACGCTTGAAGACGGAGCGAATGGTGGTGAAATCTCCCTGACTATACAAGGACTTGAACCGGGAGAACATTCGTTGCTCGTTTTTATGAATCACGTGGATAGTCCGGAAGCGAACACCTTTTCCCCGGTTGATATTACTGTTAATGGTCAGCTTGTTGCGAAAACAGTAGAACCATCTGTTCGTGCAGTTTCAAATTACGAAGCAAAGATTGTCTATTTTACCTTCAATGCAAGAAAAGGTGAGGACACGAAAGTTGTATTTAAATCGGATGTGGCGTCGGATGCTTCAGATAAGAACATCATTATTAACGGAATTGAGTTGAATACGCCCAATGTGATGGAGCAGGCAATTAATCCTTTCCCGCAACACGGGGACGAACACGTTCTTACACCCGAAAAAAATATTGAGCTATCTTGGGCGGCTAACAAAGAAGCCGTTTCACACCATGTATATTTCTCTGATCGGCAAGAGGAGGTACAACTTGGTGATGAGAAGGCGGATAAGGGCATTCAAATCAATACCGTTTTCTATGTCGAAAATTTGAACAGTCACGCCACTTACTTTTGGCGTGTTGACGAAATTAAAGCTGATGGTACCGTTACAAAGGGCGACGTTTGGATGTTTCGGATTGCACAACTGGCATTTTCCGGTGCTGAAGGTTATGGCCGTTTGGCCCGGGGCGGCCGCGATGGCCGAGTGGTTCATGTGACCAACTTGAACGACGAAGGTGAAGGTAGTTTGCGTTATGCAGTTGAGACAGAAAAAGGACCACGTACTATTGTGTTTGATGTCTCAGGTATTATCCGATTGAAATCCCGCTTGGTATTGTCTGATAGTTATGTAACGGTAGCTGGTCAGACAGCGCCGGGAAAAGGTATTTGCCTGCGCGATGCACCATTTGGCTTAAGCGGAGCCAACGACGTGATTGTACAGAATATTCGGGTTCGCCGAGGCTCTGTTGGTGATTATAATCATGGTTTAGATGGTATGGGGATGCAGGGAAGCAATAACTGCATCATCGACCATTGCTCAATCAGCTGGACAATTGATGAAGCATTCAGTTCCCGTTCCGGCAAAAATATCAGTCTGCAACGTACATTGATTTCAGAAGCATTAAACGTTGCTGGGCACCCGAATTACCCGGAAGGAACAGCACATGGTTATGCCGGTAGTATCGGAGGTGATGTTGGCAGTTTTCACCACAATCTTTTAGCGCACTGCGAGGGCCGGAACTGGAGTCTCGCTGGTGGTCTTGATGGTAATGCCTATTATTCAGGCCGATTGGATATTCGGAACAATGTGGTTTATAACTGGGGACACCGGGCAACCGATGGTGGAGCGATGCAGGTTAATTTTGTTGGGAATTATTATAAGCCTGGCGCAGCTACGAACTTCCTGTATGCATTGAATATGCAACACGAAGGTGTTGGCTTGGGAAGTCAGCGCGCCTATTTTGATGGCAACGTAATGCCCGGATATTTTGATGAAACGAATGAGAAAGATGGTCGGAAATTTACCATTTCGAACAAGGCGATTGTTGATTGGAAAACTTTCGTCGATGCACCGTTTTTTGCACCATACGTGAATACTCAAACAGCTACGGCAGCTTATAAAGATGTACTTTCAGATGTTGGCTGCACTTCGCCGGTTTTAGATGATCATGATAAGCGGGTCATTCATGAAACGCTGACCGGGACTTATTCCATTAAAGGGAGTAAATCAGGCAAACCGGGCTTGCCCGACAATGAGCAGGATGTTGGTGGTTGGGAAGTTTATCCGGAGGTAAAGCGATCAGCATCATGGGATTCTGACCAAGATGGTTTACCTGATTGGTGGGAGAATGCAAAGGGATTGAATCCGAATTCGCCAAAAGGTGATTTTTTGGACTCGAATCTGGATGAAGATGGTGATGGATATACAAACCTTGACGATTATTTACAATGGTTATCCAAACCACACTATTTCATCCGCTCCGATGAAAAGTTGGAAATTGATTTGGCAAGCTTATTTACCGGTTATACGAATTCTCCATTGTATGAAGTGTATGATATGAACAATGTGAAAATAAAACTAAAAGGAAGTAAAGCTTTTGTCGTTCCTGAGAATACAGGAATGGCATCTTTCAAAATCAAAGTTACTGATGCCGATGGTGACAGTAAAGAGCGGGAAGTGGTTGCTTTTGTTTCTTCAAAATAATAGTCATCTGAAAAATTTGTCCGTATGCATGATAGGCGACGGATTTTGCGCTAATGGAAAGCCAGCAGTTACGATGCTGGCAATAATCGTGGATCTGGGCTATTCGCGTACCGACGATTCACGTACAACTAAATTCGTTTTCAGAATTAAAGTCTCTGCCTGAACTTCCGCATTTAGCTTTTTAAAGAATAATTCAGCTGTTTTTTTGCCCATTTCAAAAGTCGGATGGGTGACAGAGGTTAGTGGCGGATCAACTACTGTCGAGTGAAATTCGTCGGTAAAGCCAACAACCCCGATATCCAGTGGAATATTTAGGCCTGCATCTTTAATGGCTTTCATCAGCCCGAAAGCTACTGTGTCGTTAATCCCAAAAACGGCATCGGGCTTCTTTTCAAGGCTAAGTAGCCTGTTCATTGCAGCCTTGGCCGATTCGAAAGTCAGGTCGCAGGTTTCGATAAAACGCGTCTCGACAGATAGTCCGCAATCTTCCAAACCATCCAGATAGCCGGCCATTCGCTCTTTCGAGATGCTCAGGTTATCCGGGCCGGAAACATAGGCAATTCGTCGG
>QKCF01000147.1 GCA_003246935.1 Sunxiuqinia sp.
AAAAAGGGCGACAACACGAATGCTGCTGCCCTTCGGCGTATGACTGAACCCTTTACTCGTTTTTTCTACCAAACTACCGGTATCCGATATTATTTTCCGGTTGACCGGACCTTTTTACCCACCAAATTCTATTGCCGAAACACCACTAATTTTATTGGATTGTTCCGACCGACAAATCCACATCCTTGCCATTTTAATCGTTTGCTCTCCCGCTTTTAGCTGTTTTCGTGATAAATCAAAACCGGTTTATTAAAGTGTCGTATCAGCTCGTGTGTATGCGAACTTCCGAAAAGATCCTGGAAGAATCCTTTCCGTTCTTTCAAGGCTGCGATTAAATCAAAATCGTGATTCGTTATATAGTCCTCTAGAGCCGCATCAACTTGAAGCTCTTTTGCAAGATGAAATTCCGGCGTTAATTGAGGAACAGCCTCCTCAACCAAGGCCTGAAACCCGAGCCATTCCAGGTAGTGGTCAAATTCATCCGACTTATAATGATGGAAAACATGCAGTTTCGGATACGAGTCACCTTCAAAAAGCTCAACCATATTCCTGATCGCATCAATATCTTCGCGATGCAAGGCTGTCGCATAAACCAGTTTATTAAAGCTCAGATAAGGCTTATCGTCGGGTATAACCAAAACAGAACAAGCAACTTTATCCAAAATATTGGGATATGCAACCACTCCTCCCTGTCCACCCGATACACTATTGTGATTGCTCATAACAAGTAATAGATCCGGCTCGTCGACCAATAACTCTTCGATATACTCCAATCGATTACACTCGCGCACTTCGTAAGAATATGGCACATGCTGAGTGTGGTGCGATAAATATTCCAAAATTATCTGATGAATCTCTGACGAGGCTTTCTTGTAATCACTCTTGGTCTGTGCCTCGGCAAGCTCCATTCCGGCACCCAAGCTAGCCGGTGTCACGCCTAAATAATTAGCACTGCTCACCCAATCAAAATCTTCGAGGTAAACAATTCTTAGTTTACGTCTCTGCTGGTTGCTCAACGAAAACGCTGAGAAAATCAAGCTCCTCATTCCTTTCAAAGTATCCAGCATCAAAACATTTGTTTTCATGATCTTATATTTTTGAATTCAACAAATCCACATGCGGGTTGATGCTGGCACTATGAAGTAATAATGAGCGCCATCGGAGGTTATCAAAACTGATCTTATTAGTTGTACGTTGATCTCATTCGCTTAGTTTAATGATTTAATCAACCGAACTGCAGCTATTCTCTTCATTGCACGTCGCATTCTTTACCGTCCGCTTTGGCTTCATCTTTTAGATAAAAGTCGCAAACGAAGTTCTCTTTTCATTCATCTCATTTTGTTTTTCGCTTCCACACTACTTTTGGAACAAATGCCAAATCACTAACCCTCCTCAAACTCAATCAGAACAAACTGAACAAAACCAGCAACACAACACTCCCCGATGCAAAAAAGAAGTGTTTCCACACGATGTAAAAGTTCATGAATACCAACAGACTACAGTCACAAAAAGGCAACCGATCAATCTGCCACAACGGGAGGTTACAATAACTTTTTTTAAAGTTTAAAAAGCTTGGAGACTGACAGTTTTAATTATCTTTGCCCGGTTATGATTGGAAAACAGATACTTTTTAGCATACTCGTATTGCTGGCGTCCCAGCAAATCTGGGCTCAAAGTGTTAACAAAAACACCTTTGGCAGTTATTCCATACAAACAGATGAGGAAGAAGAAGGACAGAGTGCTCAGGACCAGGATCATGAAAAAAAAGAGGAAAAAAAACAAAACATTCCATCGATCATAACAAATTGGAAAGTTGACAACTTCGGAGCTAATTTCGAGAAAGCAGAATTAGACACTGCCTTGGGATTATTCCACATTTACAACCCAATTTTCAAAAACGACCTCCGTCCTGTTTTTACAGGAAACATGGGAGGAGCATACATTTATGGCGATTTTTTCAATCGTAATTACAAATCTGATTTTTATTTCTACCATTCATTCGAAGCATACGCCTTATTCCCCGAAGACATTAAGTACATGAATACCACGACGCCGTATACGCTTCTTGACTACAAACAAAGCGACAATAAGAATACGCGTAACGAGACCCTGTTCAATGTATTTCATGCTCAAAATGTTAACAAAAACTTTGGGTTTCAACTTTTTTACAACCAAGATAAATCAACCGGATTCTACCAATACCAGGAGAATAAATTTCACAACATTGGGATGACTACAACCTACCGAGGTGATAAATTTAATTCTCACTCAGCCATCATTTTCAACCGCAACAAAAACGAAGAAAATGGAGGATTGGAGCTGGGGCAGGATTTGAATGAATATGCTGAAACGGAAACTTATATTGTGAATCTAACAACTGCGAACGCCCAGATTCGCAATAATATTTTCTTCACTGTAAATGAGTACCGTGTTGGCAAAACTGAAGAACACGAAGACGAACAAGGTAACACCACAGAAGTATTCCGTCCAATCACCGGATTTATTCATCAGCTTGAATATTCATCGAACCGAAGAATATTTGAAGATACCGACGTAAATCTCGATTACTACCCGGCCTTCTACAAAGACAGCACCGCAACG
>QKCF01000254.1 GCA_003246935.1 Sunxiuqinia sp.
AAATACACAATTAAAAGATACGATGGAGATTCCTAGCAAGTATAATCCGGCCGAAGTTGAAGACAAATGGTATAAGTATTGGATGGATCAGCGTTTTTTCCACTCTGTTCCCGACGAACGTGAACCATACACGATTGTCATTCCTCCGCCAAACGTAACCGGCGTGCTGCACATGGGGCACATGCTTAACAATACCATTCAGGACATCTTGACCCGTCGTGCGCGTATGTTGGGCAAAAATGCCTGCTGGGTGCCGGGTACCGACCACGCGTCGATTGCAACCGAAGCCAAAGTTGTTGGCAAACTGAAGGACCAGGGAATCTTAAAATCGGACCTGACTCGAGAAGAGTTCCTGGAACATGCATGGGAATGGACTCACAAACATGGCGGTATCATCCTTGAACAGTTGAAAAAACTGGGTGCTTCTTGCGACTGGGATCGTACTTGTTTCACCATGGACGAGCAACGCAGCGAGTCGGTTATTAAAGTATTTGTCGACCTTTACAACAAGGAACTCATTTACCGTGGTGTTCGCATGGTAAACTGGGACCCAGCTGCTAAAACAGCTCTGTCGGACGAAGAAGTAATTTATAAAGAACAAACCGGCAAACTGTATTACCTACGTTACAAGGTTGAAGGCGAAGACGATTATGCAGTCATTGCAACCACCCGTCCGGAAACCATTTTTGGTGACACTGCCGTTTGCGTTAACCCGAACGACGAGAAGACAGCCCGTTTCCGCGGAAAGAAATTGATTGTTCCGATTGTAAACCGGGTGATTCCTGTCATTGAAGACGAATATGTGGATATGGAATTCGGTACTGGCTGTTTGAAAGTTACCCCGGCTCACGATGTGAACGACTACATGCTGGGTGAAAAATACAGACTCGAAACCATCGACATTTTCAACGATAACGGCACACTGAATGCCAGTGGGCTGCACTACAACGGCAAAGACCGTTTCGATGTGCGTAAAGAAATTGAGCAGGAGTTAATCGATAAAGACTTGATGGAAAAAACCGAAGCCTACACGAATAAAGTAGGTTGTTCGGAACGTACCGGCGTGCCTATCGAACCGAAGCTTTCTACCCAATGGTTCCTGAAAATGGAAGATTTGGCTAAACCAGCTTTGGCTGCGGTGATGGACGACATCATCAAATTTGTTCCTGAAAAATTTAAAAATACATACCGTCACTGGATGGAAAACATCCGTGACTGGAACATCTCGCGCCAATTGTGGTGGGGACATCAAATCCCGGCTTACTATCTACCTGATGGAAGTTATGTAGTAGCCGAATCAGTAGAAAAAGCGCTGCAACTGGCACAAGAAAAACAACCTACACTAACATTGGAAGATCTGCGCCAGGACGAAGACTGTTTGGACACATGGTTCTCAAGCTGGTTATGGCCAATCTCTGTTTTCGATGGTATCAACAATCCCGAAAACGAAGAAATTAAATATTACTACCCAACTAACGACCTGGTTACCGGTCCGGATATCATTTTCTTCTGGGTGGCCCGTATGATTGTTTCGGGTTACGAGTACCGCAAGGAGCCTTGCTTCAAAAACGTATACTTCACTGGTATCGTTCGCGACAAGTTGGGTCGCAAAATGTCGAAACAGTTGGGTAACTCACCAGATCCGCTCGATCTCATCGCCAACTACGGTGCTGACGGTGTTCGTGTAGGAATGATGCTTTGCTCACCTGCAGGTGGTGACTTGTTGTTCGACGAAAGCTTGCCTCAACAAGGAGCCGGTTTCGTAACCAAGATGTGGAACTCATTCCGTTTGGTAAAAGGATGGGACGTTGACAATACGATTCCTCAACCGGAACATTCAAAAATCGCCATCGAGTGGTTCCGTCAGAAGTTCTGCCAAATTATTGAGCAAACTGACGATCATTTCGACAAGTTCCGTATTTCGGATGCACTGATGAATGCCTACACGGCTGTTCGCGACGAGTTCTCAGGCTGGTTGCTCGAGTTAGTTAAGCCGGCTTACCAACAACCAATCGACGGAAAAACTTACGCTGAGTTGATTGACATCTTCGACGAAGTGTTGCGTTTCATCCATCCGTTTATGCCGTTTGTGAGCGAAGAAATCTGGCAATACCTGAAAGAACGTAAAGAAGGCGAAAGTATCATGATTAGCAGCTGGCCAAAATCAACCGGATACGACGTCAACTTCCTGCAAAAGTTCGAGGATGCCAAAGAAGTTATTTCGGGTATCCGCAACATCCGCACAAAAAACAACATTGCTAACAAAGATAGCCTTGAACTGGCCGTAATGCCGGGCGATAAAGGATACAATGCCGAATTGAACGCCGTAGTGAGCAAATTAGGTAACCTGTCGGCTTACAGCGAGGTTAACGAAGAAGTAGGTGGAGCCGGTTCGTTCTTAGTGAAATCAAGCACATACTTTATTCCACTAGGCGAGTTAGTTGACGTTGAAGAAGAACTGAAAAAACTGGAAGAAGAGTTGAAATACACCAAAGGCTTCCTGAAATCGGTGATGGGCAAATTAAGCAACGAGCGTTTTGTAAGCGGTGCACCTGAAGCTGTTGTGGCAAAAGAACGTGCTAAGCAAGCTGATGCTGAAGCTAAGATCAAAGTTCTGGAAGAACAAATTGCCAAGTTGAAATAAGAAACAACAAATGCATCATATTCAAAGCCTTCCCGTTTTCGGGAGGGCTTTTTCTTTTCCTGTAAGACGCGAATTTCTAAAAACTGCTTATTTTTGATTCGGATATAATTGAACCATATCATGCTAACACACCCGAACCCACTCGTTCAGTACCTGCAAAAGCCGGCGCACGAATTCACCAAAGAAGACCTGATGCGATTCGTCGAGGAACGCCAAATTGAAATGGTAAACTTCCGCTATACTGCAGAAGACGGTAAACTGAAAACCATCAACTTCATGGTAACAAGTATTGAGGAACTGGATATGCTCCTCACCTCCGGCGAGCGGGTTGACGGTAGCAGTATCTTCTCTTATTTACCGGCGAACAACAGCGATCTCTACCTGGTACCTCGTTACAAAACGGCTTTTCTGAATCCGTTTTCAGCCATCCCCTCGCTCGAAATTTTGTGTTCGTTTTACGGCCCTGATGGAGAACCGCTGGAAAGCTCTCCGGTATATATTCTTCGCAAGGCCCGCAACCAGTTCAACAAGTCAACCGGCATGACCATCAAAATGATGGCCGAGCTGGAATACTACGTTATCAGTGACATTGACGAACGGACTGCCCTTGCAGAAAATGGTTATCAAAGTTCGGAACCTTATTCAGCTCATGAAAAACTGCGGGTTGAAGCATTAAAATTGATCGCTAAGTGTGGTGGCAAAGTTCGTTTCGGCCATGCAGAGACCGGCAATTTTATCGTGAACCGGCAACTTTACGAGCAGCACGAAATTGAGTTTGCAGTAGGTGATCCGGAGGATGCGGCCGACCAACTGGCAGTTGCCAAATGGATTTTACGCATGTTGGGGCTAAAATACAATGTGAACGTTACTTTCATCCCTAAAATAGCCTTAAACCAACCGGGAAGTGGCTTGCACATTCATTTCATGGTGGAACACGTCGGCAAAAATGTACTGATGGATCAAGGCATTCTCACGACAACGAGCTTGAAAATGATTGGCGGTCTCCTAACCCTTGCTCCGGCACTTTGTGCATTTGCAAACCCAACGCCTGTCTCGTACCTCCGGTTAATGCAAGGTCAGCAGATTCCAAACCAAATTTGCTGGGGAGTGCAAAATCGCTCAACTTTAATTCGCGTACCGCTGGGCTGGAACCGAATGGAATCGCTTTCGGCTCATGCCAATCAACACCCCGACGGTCATCTGGATCTATCCTCGCGTCAAACGCTTGAATACAGAGGTGCCGACGGATCAGCAAACCCATACTTACTGGCTGCAGCATTGATCATGAGCGTGCTGAATGGCTTATTGAATACGGAATCGGTAAAAAAAGCTGACGCTCTGAAAACTGATGCGAATCTCTTCGATGACAATGCAGAGCCAATCTTCGACTTTTTACCAACCTCCTGCATCGATGCCGCTGTCGAACTGGAAAAATCCAGAGCTGAATTTGAAGCAGATCAGGTCTTCCCTGCAGCGATCATCGACCACACAATTAATAGATTGCGCTCATTCAACGATAAGGAATTAATCAACAACTTAAAAACCTACGGCGAGAACCATGAGTTCTCTAACCTGGTTGAAAGTTATCTTCATTTCATGTAATCACAGACAAAGAATTATCATATGACTTTAATAAAATCTATTTCCGGAATCCGCGGAACCATCGGCGGAAATCCGGGAGAAGGTCTTTCGCCGCTTGACGTTGTCAAATTTACAGCGGCTTATTCAAAATGGCTAAAAGGCACAACGACGGCACAAAAGCCGAAAGTTGTGGTGGGACGCGACGCCCGCATCAGCGGCGAAATGGTGAATGCACTGGTTTGTGCCACACTGTCTGGCATGGGCATCGATGTTATCAATCTGGGATTGGCAACCACACCAACAACCGAAATTGCAGTAACAACGGAAAAAGCAGATGGTGGTATTATTCTCACAGCAAGCCACAACCCCAAACAATGGAATGCCTTGAAGCTGTTAAATGCCAAAGGTGAATTCATTACCGCAGCCGACGGTGCCTCGATTTTGAAATATGCAGAAGAAGAAAGCTTCTGTTTTGCAGACGTGGATGATTTGGGAGTCATGAGCTCTAAAGATTATACCGACGAACACGTGCGCCAGGTACTCGCTCTCGACTTGGTTGATGCAAAGGCCGTAAAAGCAGCCAACTTTAACGTTGCTTTCGATGCTGTAAACTCAGTTGGAGGAATCGCCATCCCTGCTTTACTGAAGGCCATGGGCGTAGAAAATATTGTCCCGATTAACAAGGAAGCTACCGGACATTTTGCGCACGTGCCTGAGCCGCTTCCTGAAAACCTGGTGGAAACCTGCCAGATCGTAAAAGAAAAGCAGGTAGATGTTTGCTTTGTGGTTGACCCTGATGTGGATCGTCTGTCAATCATTAGCGAAGATGGCAGCATGTTCAACGAAGAATACACCTTAGTCGCTGTTGCCGACTATGTGCTCGCTCAAACAACAGGGAACACCGTCTCAAATATGTCATCATCGCGGGCTTTACGCGTAATTACCGAGAAGCATGGAGGCAGCTACTCTGCTTCAGCCGTTGGGGAAGTTAACGTGGTGACCGAAATGAAAGCTACCAACGCCATCATCGGAGGCGAAGGGAACGGCGGTGTTATTTATCCAGCCAGCCACTATGGACGCGATGCCTTGGTTGGTATCGCCCTGTTTTTGACACAACTCGCAAAATCAGGCATGAAATGTTCGGAACTGCGCAAAACCTACCCCGATTATTTCATTTCAAAAAACAAGATTGAACTGACTCCCGAAATCGATGTCGACAAAGTGCTTGAAAAAATTGAAGCACTATATGCACAAGAAAAAGTTAGCACCATTGATGGTGTAAAAATTGACTTCCCCAACGAGTGGGTACACCTGCGAAAGTCGAATACCGAACCAATTATCCGGATTTATGCCGAATCCACCTCGCCTGACAAGGCAGACTCACTCGCCCACAAGCTCATAACGGACATCAAAAAACAGTTATAAAACACAAAGCCGGCCATTCGCCGGCTTTCTTTTTGGTATACTAATTGCATTTAACAAAAATTTCACAACTAATACAAAAGTCAATCTCCTGATTACAAACGCCTATTCAAAAAATTCGTTAAAATTTCATAAACAATATGCACATATAACTCATTTAACAATCTACTTCCATAACTTTATAGAACGAACAGAAAACGCAAAATTCTAACAAAGCCGATATGAAAAAAAAGAAAAACCTTCTCTTTTTGTTGATTCCCGTCGTTTTACTAATCCTCATTCTCGCATTCAGCACTGAAAGCGAAAAGAGCGTTCTTCTTACTGCTAAAGTCCAACGCGGCGACTTTCAGGTAAAAGTTTACTCTTCCGGACAAATCGAGTCAGAAAACAAAGAAAGCATTCCCGTCCCGGCAAAACTTTCTGATCGAAGCTTACAAATATGGAGCTTGAAAATAAC
>QKCF01000160.1 GCA_003246935.1 Sunxiuqinia sp.
CGCTCCAGCATGTTAAAGTCGGTAAAGTTGCTCATGTGACGCAACAACACCACCGCCACATTCACCTTGCCATCATCTTTCACGCTGCCACGCTTATAGTCAATCACCACGCTGTCTTCCTGCTCGATGTGAATATCGTTGAAATAAGGAACCACACCAATCACCGGCACGCCGGTCAGCTCTTCCAGCATCTTACGCCCATCGTGAAACAGAGCAATATCCCCGCGAAATTTATTAATGAGAATTCCTTTAATCAGTTTTCGCTCCGCCTCAGGTAACAACTTAATCGTGCCGTAAACACTGCCGAATACGCCACCTCGGTCGATGTCGGCCACCAGGACGGTTGGTGCGCCGGTCGCCAGCGAAATGCGCATATTGGTAATATCCTTATCCCAAAGGTTCACTTCGGAAATGCTGCCGGCACCTTCCATCACAATCGGGTTATATTGAACATCGAGCGAGCGCCAGGCCTTCATGGCCTCGTCGAACAAAAACTGGCGATCGGTTTTCAGGAAATACTCCTGTGCCGATTGGTCGCCCAGAGGTTTGCCGTTCAACACCACCTGCGACTTGGTATGGCTGGTTGGTTTCAGCAGAATCGGGTTCATCGCACTGACGCAGGGAATACCACACGCTTCGGCCTGCACAGCCTGCGCTCGTCCCAGTTCCAAACCTTCGGCACTGGCAAAGGAGTTCAGCGACATATTCTGCGCTTTAAACGGAGCCGGCTGGTAGCCGTCCTGCTTAAAGATGCGGCAAAAGGCGGCATTAATCACCGACTTGCCCACATCGGAGCCGGTACCAACAAACATGATGGGCTTAAGTTTCGTGTTATGTGTGTTATCGTTCATTTCTAAATTTTAGTCGTGAGACTTGAGTATCGAGTCGTGAGAGAAAAACTCGAATCTCATTATTTTCTTTTTAACCACAGAGAACACTGAGTTCGTCACAGAGTTACGCTGAGAATTACTGGATACTGCGACTGATCACTAATTACTTCGCCGCTTCTTCAAAGCGAATGTGGCTGGTGTTAATCACCTGTGCCTCTTCAAACGAAGTCATCTCCGAAAGCACGGCTACAGCGCCCTGCATCATCGGGTAAGCCAGCGCAGCACCGGTTCCTTCACCTAAGCGAAGGCCAAAAGCCAGCACCGGGTCAGCATTCATATATTCGAGCATCTTATGATGTCCCTGCTCATTCGATACATGTGCAAATACCGCATAGTCGAGTACATTTCTGTTCAATTCCGAGGCTACCAGCATGCCCGATGTGGTGATGAAACCATCGACCAGGATTACCATTCTTCGAGCAGCTGCTTCGAACATACCACCGGCAATAGTTGCGATTTCGAGGCCACCAAAACGCGCCAGATTTTCGAACACGTTTTCCGACACACCATTCTTGACGATAGCCTGTTCAATCACCCGCCCTTTATGCGACACACCTTCTTTATCGAGACCGGCACCCGGACCAACACAGTCCTTCACCGGAAGCTTGCAAATGATCGACATCAGCGCCGAGGCCGGCGAGGTATTCCCGATGCCCATCTCTCCAAAACCGATGATATTAGTCCCTTCTTCGTTGAACTTCGCCACAATGCTTCGCCCGTTATTAAAGGCTTGCATGCACTCGTCCATGGTCATGGCCGGCTCGTACAGAAAATTGCGCGAGCCTTTGCGCACTTTAGCATCAATCAGCTTCGGGTGTGGGTTGAAATCAAAATTCACCCCGGCATCTACCACATGTAAATCCATGCCGTACACACGCGACAGCAGCCCGATGCCTCCACCACCTTGAAGAAAGTTGAGCACCTGCTGCCAGGTAATTTCAACCGGACAAGGGCTCACGCCCTCGGCACAAATCAGGTGGTCCGATGCCACCGTCAACATCACCGGTTTAAGCAGTTCCGGTGTTAATGTATTTTGAATGAGCGCCACTTGCATGGCCAGCGACTCCAAGCGGCCAAGCGAGCCTACCGGCTTAGCTTTGTTGTCGAGTTTATGCTGAATGGCCTCGCGCAATCCCTCGTTAATTTCGGGGATCTCAAATTCGTTATGTTGCATTTGGTTTTTGTTGATTTACAGGAAAGGAAAGCGCTCTTGCTCCAATCGAACGCGCCCCTTCAAAAGTGCTGCCAAAGATACGTTTTTCAGACCGAAATAGGCCGCAAACAGTAGGAGAATCAGACTGAATTAAGGGGATTTAACAAGTCTGAAAAACAGTAGAACATCACATGGAATATTGCTAACTTTAAACGTGAAAACCAAAAGTAAATCAGCATGAAACAATTCATCCGCATCGTTGCTGGTATTTTAACCGGGTTGTTGCCGGTTATCGGAGCATCCATGTTCAGCATTTTAATTTATAACGAACTTCAGTCATTCACAGGAATCATCATTGCTTTGATTTTATTTATGGGTGCCATCTGGTTTGGGGTAATTGTTTTCAAGTCAATCTACCGACAGGGATTTCTGAAGTTTATGACGCCCGTATTTTCAATTACTGATTTGGATAAGCCTGCCTCTTCTGAAGATGAGAAATAGATTTCAGTGATCAGTTGGAAAAGCACTTTTGCAGTCATTCATTTGTCATTTATGGTCTGACCGGCCGATAAACGCACTGTACGCTGTAGGTACAAGTCAAGTTTTTTGTCTCGCAACTCACGACTCCTATTTCACGACTCCGTATTAAATTCCACCAGCTCGCCGTAGTTCACTTTATTTTGAAAGGCATTCAGCGGTTCAGTTCCATTTAACAGGCAGTCGAGCGCTCGGATAATACCGCCATGCGTTACGATCGCAATTCGCTCGTAATTCTTCTCTTTCAATTCCTTCAGAAAATCAGCTGTCCGGTTAATCTGTTCACGAAACGACTCGCCTCCTGGCGTTCGAACTTCAACAAAATCCGCAAACCACGCTTTCGCGTCCGCTGTGTCACTGATATCGTCCCATCTTTGCATTTCCCATCGTCCGAAATTCAGCTCCATCAGTCGTGGATCAAACAAAATCGTTTCACGTGGAAACAAATCCTCAGCCAGACGTCGGCAGCGCTTCAACGGGCTACACCAGATCGCATCGTATTGATACCAATCAACCTGCGTTTGTACAGCGGCTAATTCTTCGACATAGGTTGAAGCTAACGGTACATCCGTTTGCCCGTAGCAAACGCCGAAGGGCACGTCAACACGGGTATGGCGGATCGCGGTAATCGTATGCATATTTCTATTGGAGTTGGAGAAGCTGAACCAGTTTTTCGTTTAGTTGAGTGATTTCCTTATGCTTAAGCGCCCTAACAGACCAATCAGAATCTCTTTGTCGAGGGTCGCAATTTTTGATAGCTTCAACAATGACACTCGTTTCAAGCCATTTCCGGAAGAAGGTTGAAGAAGCAGGTCGTACTGCTCTTCCCATTTCAGTTGAGACGTGATAAATGAAACTGTAACATCTTTAGTCGAGTCAATCAAAATAACAGCAGGACGATTTTTGCTACCCGACAAATCAGTAAAAGGAAATGGAATCAGAACGATATCACCTTTATTCATTTGTACTTTTCTTTCAGATCATTCACCGTATAAATATCGTCCTCTTCCTCTAAGAACTTGAAAGAATTAGATTGCGCCGCCATCTGTTTGATTCCTTCAGTCACCGCATATTCTTCTCGCCGCTGCAGCAGGAACTCCACAAAATCACTCACCTCGCGGATCTTTTCCTCCGGCAGCTGCTTCATCTTTTTGATAGTAGAATCGAGTAACTTTTTTTTGTCCATGACCATGCGTTTTTACAAATGTACGATCTTGTGTACGGATATCCTAGGGCAGAACTTCTACAACAGCCCGAACGGAACCAGCCCCAACAAACACAGATAGAACAACACCTCTATAATTTGTTGCAAAGCCCCTAGACAATCGCCGGTGTAACCGCCAATTTTACGCTCATTATACTTCTTGAAGCGATAAGTAACCAGCAATGCCAGCGGTATCACTACTGCCATAAACTGCCAGGGCAAAAAAGCCATCGGAATCAAAGCGAAAAAAATTGCAATAATCAGGTCGCTGTTCTTTCCCTTTTTACCAATGGGCTTGCTCTTACTCGACTCATCGTCGCGCGAATACCAGCTGGTAAAAATGATGAATACCGGCATCAACCGGCTGAAGGCATGAGCCGAAATCATCGCCAGCGGGATGATATAAGCAGGCATCGACTGAAGTGCCAGGAACTTCGTTCCCAAAATGCCCACTAAACCTACAGAACCATAGGTGCCGATGCGGCTGTCTTTCATGATGGTCAGGATCTTCTCACGGGTATATCCCCCCCCAAAGCCATCACAAAAATCGGCAAAACCGTCTTCGTGGAAGGCTCCTGTCAGGAATATTGTTGCCAACATACTTAGAAAGACGCTCACTTGAAGCGGCAGAATCAGTGACAAACCATAAAAAACACCTGCTCCTACTCCTCCAACGATCCAGCCAATTAGCGGAAAATAACGTGTTGCCCGGTTCAAACGCTCCGGCGAATACTCCAGCGTTGCGGGAACCGGAATGCGCGTATAAAACATGATAGCTGTTAGCAGAAGTCGGAATTGTTTTTTCATCGTTAACCCTATTATCCATTATTGACCGGGTGACATGGATTCATCCGGTCAATAACAATCTCCCTATTCTTTATTGGAAACACCAGCGTCCTCAAAGCTCGACATTTCATTCAAAAAGGTGACTGCAGATTTAATTACCGGATAAGCTACGGCTGCCCCCGAACCTTCGCCCAAACGCATTCCCATCGACAAAACAGGCTCAGCTTCCAGATGCTTCAGAATCAACTGATGTCCCTGTTCCTCTGATGCATGGCAAAAAATGCAATTATCGCGAACCGAAGCATCGAACTGAATGGCTGTTAAGGTTGCAGCAGTCGTGATGAAACCATCAACCATAATCACCATTTCCTGCTTTTTAGCTTCCAGGATAGCACCGGTCATCATGGCAATCTCCAAGCCTCCGAAAGTAGCCAAAGTATCCTCTACAGTTTGCGGATTATACTTTTCGGCAACTTGTTTCAATACCGAAATTTTATAATCAAGCTTATCGCCAACCATACCTGTTCCGCGCCCTGTGCACTGCTCAACAGGCAAATTCAGGAAACGATGCATCAGCAAAGATGAAGCGGAGGTATTACCAATACCCATTTCGCCGAAACCAATCACATTACAACCGGCTGCAGCTTCTGCTTTCACCAGTTCCGCACCTAAACTCATCGCATCGCGGCACTCATCGGCTGTCATTGCAGGCTCTTCCAGCATATTTTTAGTGCCCATGGCCACCTTGCGGTCAACAACAGGCAAATCCTTCGGAAAATAAAAGTCAACACCGGCATCAACAACCTTTAGGTTGATTCCGTTTTGCTTGCAGAATACATTGATGGCAGCGCCACCAGCGCAAAAGTTCATCACCATTTGCCAGGTTACTTCCTTCGGATACGGGCTAACACCGGCGTCAGCTAAACCATGATCGCCGGCAAACACCAGCATTGCCGGATTTTTCAACTCGGGTGACAAGGTATTTTGAATGGAACCGATTTGCAAAGCAATCCGCTCCAACTGACCCAACGCCCCTGTAGGCTTTGTTTTCAGATCAATTTTATGCTGAAGTTGGTCTTTTATTGATGCAGTCATTTATCGTCAATTATTGTCATTAATCATTGAGTCGTGAGTATTGAGTATAGAGTCTCAGTTGATATTAATTGGACTCTCGTCTCACTACTTTATCTTAACAGGGATGCCCGAAACCAGCAAATAAACGTTGCCCGATCCTTTGGCAATATGTTGATTCATCCAGCCTTGCAGATCTGCAAACTTGCGGGCTACTTCGTGCTCCGGGTGAACGCCCATCCCCAGTTCATTGGTCACCACAATCAGCTCCATATCCTGCTGAATGAATTGCTCCCATTCTGCTTTGGCAGCTTCAAGCGCTTCCTCCAGTTTGTACTCAGTATCGTGAAAGAAGTTGGTCAACCAAAGGGTCACACAGTCCATCAACACCACTTTACCACTGAAATCGTGCTTCGAAAGTTGCTTTTCCTCCTCCACATTTTCCCAACGTTCATC
>QKCF01000375.1 GCA_003246935.1 Sunxiuqinia sp.
AGAAGAAAAACGCCCCAAAATTCAAAGCTTGTCTGATGAGGGAGAAATATAATTTATGGCTTGTAATAGACTGATTTTCATAACTCTTATCACCCATGGCTTCTGTTCGCTGCACCTAAAAACGGGTGAACCCTACGATTGATCACTTCTTCCCACCAGCCAGGTAATGATATTATAACAGCATAGCTTCCTGTAAAACCTCGCTCTATATGCCTCTGGGCATAAACTTTAAGGCTAACGGTAGCCTTGCACCCAAATCTTTTCGGTACGATCCGGGTTTTCTACAACAATGATTTTGTATGCAAATAGTATGCAAATAAAAAAGAGCCACGAAATTTGCTTTCGTAACTCTTTGATTTTCAGTGGAGAATATCGGAATCGAACCGATGACCTTTTGACTGCCAGTCTCGTATCTGTCCGTATCCCAGTATTTTGTGTTTGTTTTTAAGTAGTCAGTAAATCAGTGTTTTAGATTAATTTTGTTTATCAATATTTATCTTGACTTATTGAATTTTACTTGAAATGTTAGTACTTTTGTTAGTACACGATGAAAATGTACTAACAAATGAGCCAGCCCGTAATTACCCATCCGGAACTAGATGAAGACCTGTTGAAAGCAAAGGGTGTTTCCCTGGTTGCTTTCTTCGATCATGTCCGAAAAAGGAAAGATAAAACATCCACGGTAAAACTCAGAATAATTTTTCAACGTTTTCCGAAATACTACTCGACTAAAATGTCGATGGATGAGAAATCCTATGAGGCGCTTTTGTCAGGGAGCAAGTCTAATGATATCAAGACAAAGCGCATTCATATTCATGAGCAGCTGAAGAAAGCTTACGAGATTATTGTTGGGATGCCTGAATTCTCGTTTGAGGCATTCGAAAAGAAATTCGGCAATAAGCGAACATCAAATAATATTTTCCCCTATTTCGACAATTACATCAAGCAGCTCGAAGAAGAAGGCCGGGTTGGTACCAAGTTGAGTTATTTCTATGCCAGGAAAGCACTATCCGATTTTTGTAAGAAGGAAGAGTTGTCCTTCGATAAGATTACGGTTGATTTTCTCAAGAAATTTGAGCAATCAATTGTTGGCGACGACGGAAGCCCGACCACTGTTGGTTATCACGTCCGCTGTTTCAAGAAGCTCTATAACGATGCGATAAGGGATGGAAATGCAAAGCGAGAAGCCTATCCGTTTGGGAATAAGCAAAACGGACTTTACAGCCCTCCGGCCCCGCGCAATATCAAAAAAGCATTATCTGCAGCCGACCTGAAAGCGATCTTCAGTTATGATCCGGTGCCGGGTAGCTCGGAGCAATATTACACCGATATCTGGAAATTCAGTTATTTGTGTAACGGAATTAACATGAAGGACATTTGCCTGTTGAAATACAAAAATGTCGTTGGTGAAAGTATTGAGTTTAACCGGGCAAAACTGGCTACAACCAAACGAGACGGAAAGCCCATTCAAATAGCGTTGATCAAAGAGACACGGCAGATTATTGACCGCTGGGGAAGTAAACCCGAATTGCCGGATACCTATATTTTTCCGTTTTTAACGGAAGGTTTAAGTCCCACGGACCAGCAAACCAAGATTAAGCAGCTGACAAAGCAGGTGAATAAATACATGAAGGATCTAGGCAAGAAGCTTGAAATAAAAGCGAAGATATCAACCTACACGGCAAGGCACAGTTACGCCACAGTTCTGAAACGTTCGGGTGTGAACACCGCTTATATTTCCGAATCCTTGGGGCATTCAAGCTTAAAGACAACCGAAAGTTACCTGGACAGCTTCGAAGACGAAACCCGCCAATCAATAACCAAAAAATTACTCGACTTTTAAACAGAAGTGTTTGTAAGTCGAAAAGAGCAACACCAATCCTAATCAAAATGACTACCCAGGAAATTATCGAATCGGGCTTCTTCCGGAGTTTTATTTCAAAATATGTTGATTATAATTGCGGTTACGGTAGCCAAGCAAGAGATACACTTATTTATGCGCTATGTGAAACCGAAGAAGAACGCAAGGCAGCAACGCTTGACGAAATGGCTGTAATTAAAAAGCAGATACGGGAATTGGGACATGAGGATATGAGCATCTATTTCTTGACGGAACGAAAGAAGGTAAAGGCGGACGATTATGTTCAGAGAGGAAAGCAGGGAGATTACTTGATGGAACAATTTCACCTCTATTTTACAAATGAGATGTCATACGGCCTGAGCCCAATAATCACGGCCAATCAAGAAATCGAAAAGACGCAAGGTGAAATAGACTGGGAAAACTTGGATGAAGCGACTTCTCTAGCCTTGCATCAATTCCAGTCCAAATCAGAGGATGAGTTGGTGCTATTGCTTGAAAGTGAAGAAGAGATTATGTCTCAAGTAAAGCAGGATATCGAACTATTTCAAAAGGAAGATTATTGGGAAATCGATATTGACTTCTACGAGGTTTATAGGGCAGATAATGAGACATTAGATCTGTTATTTACAATTAGTGAGCTGCTAACATCGCTTTTCCGATTAGAGCAGTTTAGGGAGTTTTTGAACTATTCGGAACAAGAATTATTGGTTGATCCATTTCGGCAGAATCTTGAAAAGCTTGGTTTTTTTGAGCTGCCGATGATTAAGTCTTTACCGGCTGATGCAGAGCAGAAATTGTTAAACCTATTAAGCTTTAGTAAAATTCCATACTTAATGGCTTTTTTCGAATATGTAGGTTTCTTAAAACACCTCGAAGCGCTTTATTCGACAAAGAATAAAATCTATGAGAATATTGCTAAATCATTCGGTCTAAAATTTAGAAACGTAAAAGGCAACATCCTAACACTAAATCCTTATTCTGAGGAAAATAGAAAAATTTACACAGCATGGCTTCATAAAGAAAGAGTAGCAGAAGACTATCAAAGATTAAAATAGGGCTTATTAGTCATATTTGCCCCTAGAATGCCCCTCGTATCATTGCTAAAAATTGATAAACAAAATTTACAGCAATGAAAGAACTATCATTCGACTCCCTACCGTCAGCCGTTCAGGAGTTAAACAATCGCCTGATCCGTATTGAACACCTGTTAAAAGGCAAGGGCGAAAAACAAGATTCCGATCAGTGGTTTGATCTGGATGAATTAGTCAGTTACCTACCCGGCCATCCGGCCAAACAAACCATTTATGGTTTAGTGTCAACCCGAAAAATACCGTTCCACAAACGAGGGAAACGCTTAATCTTTTCAAAGCAAAGTATCGACCAATGGATTGCCGATGGTCGCCAGAAGACAGTCGATGAAATCAGAAACGAAATTTAACGGAGGGCCAGGTAATGCAAGAGTTTTTGAAAATAGCTATGTCGATAAAAAAGGATATCGAAACCTTATTGAGGAATGTGGACCGCATGAGCAAAACCCATGCGCAGTATTTAACCGAAGAATGGATTGACAAAGAAAAAGTGTTGCAGATACTGAAAATCAGCTCCCGGAAATTACAGTCATTGCGCGATAACGGTTCACTGCCTTTCTCCCAGGTCGATGGTAAAATTTACTACAAAACCTCAGATGTTGAGCGATTGCTGAATTCCGGCTACAACAACTAATGAGGCAGAATTATTTAAACATTCCGGTCTCGCTCTGTGTCTTTTCCATTCAGCAAGGATGCATAAGAGAATTCCAGTTGTTTGTCTGGCTGAAAATAAACTGTAATCACCGGTTTACCGTGAGCAATCAGTTAATGTTTAAGTCAATACGCGAAATAGGGGATACGAAGCAGACCATCCAAAAGCGCTTGCAGTGGTTGTTGGATCGGAAATGGATAAGCTACAATTCCAAAACCGGAATATACCATCTAAACAGTTTCCGGATTATTCACCGAAAAACAAATTCTTCGGTTTCAAAAGGAGTGCTGTGGGAAAACTACGACATCCAAAAATTTAAAGCCTTTGTTTGCGCAGGGGTCATTGGCTACTATGCAAAGAGAAAACACTACAACGATACACATGAAATTAGACTAAGGGATAAGGGGCAGAAACAGGTCAGGGTGAAAAAAGCGCGTCCTAAGAAGAGCCTGGCCCCTGTATCCTTTAGCCTTCCGATAACCTACTTGTCAAAGGCAATTGGGGTGCCTGAGTCAACAATTCGGAACATGAAATTAATCGCCAGCCAAAATCTCTTTATCGAAGTTGAGAATAATTTCGCTAATTCCAACTTGTCTGTGTCGGAACTACACAATTTGCGCAAGTTTTCGAAAGATTTGCCAGAACTGAAAAAATTCAAACTGAAAGGAGACAGGGTCGTTGAGCAGTTACCTGATAAAATCTTTGTCGATCTCAATTTCAGATACAAAAGCATTTTAAAGCAAAATGAACTGACAAATAGACACCGTAAGTGAAGCGATAGAAAGAAGAAAAAAATAATCGAAACACGTCTGCCAATCCTGTTTGTATTGATTAAAAAGTGGTGTTTTTTTGATTGACTCGAACGAATCGTTCTATAGAGGTGTCAAAAGAGTTTCCCGATGGAGGTTTATAAATCGAAGGCTAAAAGTGTCAACCTTGCCTGCCCAATCGGTATTTTTCTGAATTCTTTATAAGGTGTTTTCAATATCGTTAATCGAAACCAACTCTTGGGGCAGTATAGTTAAGTTGCTAGTGTCTTGGTCGATTAATTCAATGTAGCATCTGTTTGTAACTTCATTGTAGTTGGTTACGCGAAAAATGAGCTTTTCCTCTCCAGCTTCCGGATTCTTTAGTTTCACCGGTTTTGAAAAATCAAGTGTTTCCATAATGTCAATTTCTAGCGTTACAAAGATAATAAATAAAATGGGTTTATATTGTTAGTATATAAAGAATTAGAGTTGTTTTAGTGCAAATGTATGTTTACCTTTAGCCTTCTTTATCAACAACAGATGACATGAAAAACTACTTGTTGGTTAATTCGGAAAATAAGTTTCCAAGGACACGTGAAATTACAGATGATGGTACTGAAATTCCGTTTTCATTTACCTCAAGGCAAGGAAAGGAGTTTACCTCCAGGTTGGACGAAACGGAAATATTTGATTATGAATTTGATGATCCCAACCTAAAAAAAAGGTTTTATTCGCTCATGTTCAAAACAGACTTAGAAATCCTCTCTTTCTAATGACTTGGAAACATCGCTTTAATCAAATGAAACAACACTTTGGTTGGTCTTATGATGATATTGCTAAAATTACAGGTAATAGCACAGATAGTATAAGAACCGTATTAAACAGAAAAGATATTCCCCGCTGGGCTAAACTGGCAGTGTGGGTGTTTGAGCAATCTAAAAAATAGGAACAAGATGGCTGATGTTCACGATCGACAAACTCGAAGTTACAACATGAGCCGAATAAGGGGAAAGGACACCAAACCGGAGTTATTGGTTCGAAAATTTCTTTTCTCCAAAGGATTCAGGTATCGACTTCATGCAAAATATCTTCCAGGTAAACCAGATATAGTACTTCCTAAGTACAAAACCGTAATCTTCATTAATGGTTGCTTTTGGCACGGGCACAAAGGTTGTTCCTATTTCGTCCTGCCGAAAACCCGCACCGAATGGTGGTTTCAAAAAATTAAAGAAACTCAAAGACGCGATCTTGAAGCTGAAATTTCTCTCAATGTGCAGGGATGGAAAGTCATTACTATTTGGCAATGCGAATTGAAGAAAGAGAAGCTGGAAGATACATTAAAGCTACTAGTGGCTGAAGTCAATCAATAATATCCTTGAGCATTTCCCAAAGCACGCTTATTTTTTCTCAATCTAAATAGGACATATTTCGGTTTTGTCCTTTCAATTTGATAACAAATAAGTTAATTTACGGTTTGCACGAACGTGGTGAGAAGGTTGTTTCTAATGCCATGCAGACTTACATTGATGTGCAAATAAAATCAATTGATTACAACGATTAATGGCGATACCGATTATAGATATTTTTGCCGGGCCGGGTGGCTTGGGTGAAGGTTTTTCAAATGTGTTAGATGAAGCTGGAGAGAGAGTATTTAAGATAAAACTTTCAATAGAGAAGGATGAACATGCCCATAAAACCCTTCAACTCCGAAGTTTTTTCCGTCAGTTTCCTGTCGGAGAAGTGCCGGAAGCATATTACAACTTTATAAAAAACTATGACCCCTCCAAAGATAGGGTTCAAAGAGAGGAGTTATTCTCATTGTATCCGGAAGAAAGAGAAGAAGTTTTACGTGAAGCATGGCAGTGCACATTGGGTGATAAAGAATTTCCATCATCGCTCGTTGATGACAGAATAATAAATGCCCTTGAAAATCAAGGAGATTGGGTGCTGATTGGAGGTCCGCCTTGTCAGGCTTATTCTCTTGTTGGGCGATCAAGAAACAGAGGGATCTCAGAAGACGATCATCGGGTGTTTTTGTACCGGGAATATTTACGGATTATCGCAGTACACCACCCGGCAGTATTTGTTATGGAGAATGTAAAAGGCCTGTTGTCTGCGAAACTGGATGGGCAAAGGATTTTCGATTGGATCAAACAGGATCTTAAAAACCCATCACGAGTATTTCCCGGGACTAATTCTCCGAGATACCGAATTTACTCCTTTGTGAAACAGCCGGATGATTTTGACGGAGATGATCCGGTTTACCAAAAAGACGAAGATTTTCTGATTAGATCGGAAAATTTTGGGGTGCCCCAAAACCGGCATCGGGTGATATTATTGGGTATTCGTGAAGATCTGGGCGTCATCAATTATGATCCGCTTCAGAAATCAGAGACTGTAACTTTAAAGAGCGTTATCGATGAACTCCCGATGCTTCGAAGCGGAATAGGAAGAGAGATTGCCGGAACAACACTTAACGGAAGAAACAAATATCAAAATATAGAAGACAGTACTGGGCGTTGGCGAGCCACGGTAAAGGGCTATTTACGAAAAGTAAATAAGGAGCTTGGCGCTTCCTTTATTCTCAATGATAATGCTTTATCCATAGGCGGCAATTTTATGGTAACAGAACAGCTGGAAAATAGTAATCCCTTAAATAGTTGGTATCACGATTCCCGCTTGGGTGGTGTCTTAAATCACGAAACCAGAACCCACTTAAAGGAAGATTTAGCTCGTTATCTGTTCTCGTCTCTCTATTTGAATACGCATAACGATTTCCCGAAACTGAAGGATTATCCCGAATGGTTGTTGCCAAATCACAAAAATGCAACAGGGGGTAAATTCGCTGACCGATTTAGAACGCAACGACCTGATCATCCCGCAACTACTATTACAAGTCATATTTCGAAGGACGGGCATTATTTTATCCACTATGACCCCAATCAATGTAGAAGCTTAACTGTTCGTGAGGCTGCCCGCATTCAGACCTTCCCGGATAATTATTTTTTCTGCGGGGCTAGAACACAGCAATACCACCAGGTGGGAAATGCAGTGCCACCATTCTTAGCAAAACAATTGGGCGAGATCGTAAAGAATATTCTACTTTAAATCAAGACCATGAGCGCAACTAACTACCAAACAACCAAAGCTGAACCGGATGCAAGTTCCATGATAGAGACTTTCCGGGCAATTGGGTATTCTATTGAAACAGCAATCGCCGATATTATAGATAATTCAATCTCTGCTGAAGCAAAAAATATTTGGCTTAGCTACAACTGGAAAGGAGAAAACACTAGAATACAAATTAGGGACGATGGTTCTGGAATGAATCACGAAGAGTTGATCCAGGCAATGAGACCTGGGAGCAAGCATCCGACAGAAGCCCGGACTTTAAAAGACCTTGGGCGTTTTGGCTTGGGATTGAAGACTGCGTCATTCTCCCAGACGCGGAAATTTAGTGTTTTGTCAAAAAAAGCCGGGTTTAACACAGTATTTTGGGCATGGGATCTTGATCATGTCAATACTGTTCAGGCGTGGGAACTTATTCGTTACACTCCTTCAGAAGATGCTGTAAGTGAAATCGAAGAACAAACTTCTGGTACTACTGTCATTTGGTATTGTTTAGATCGCAGTTTGAGAGATACAAAAGAAGAAGATGCCGATGCCCTTGGTAAATTCATGGAAATAATGGAGGGCGTAAAAAGACACCTCGAAATGGTGTTTCATAGGTTCTTGGAGCAAGGAAAAATAAAAATTTGGTTTCAGGAGAGAGAGTTAAAAGCATGGGATCCTTTTTTACGAGGAGCAGAAGGAATCCAAATAGGAGCGGAAGAATATCTCGGAGAGGGAAATATAATAGTAAAGGGTTATGTGTTACCACACAAATCGAAATTGACGGAACAAGAATTTAAACATGCATCCGGCCCCAAAGGATGGAATGAACAACAAGGCTTCTACATTTACCGGAATGAAAGACTATTGGTCGCAGGAAATTGGTTGGGGCTATTCCGTAAAGAGGAACATTATAAACTAGCTAGGATTTTGATCGACCTGCCAAATACTTTAGATGATAAGTGGCAGATCGACATTAAAAAGTCTGTAGCAAGACCTCCTTTAAAGACGCGAGATCAGCTGAAAGCTTATGCGCAAGTAATTCGAAACAATGCAGTAAATGTTTACCGCCACAGGGGGAAAGAAATTCAGCGTAAATACCCATCTTTTAAATTCACCCCTGTTTGGCTCGAGAAACAGAGACATGGTAAAAGGTTTTATGCGATTAATCGTGACCATCCCATAGTCCAGGAGATCCTTGAAGAACCGTCAAAACAGAATCTCAACGATCTTCTAAAGTTTATTGAAGAAACAGTCCCAATTCCCTTGATAACAATAAAGGAAAGTGAAGAACCGGAGTCTCACGGGTTCCCTTTTGAAAACCTCGACCATGAGATATTAATTAACAGGCTGAAAGAAATGTTCGATCTGTTAGTGTCCCAAGGGAAGAATCAAGAGGAAGCAAAATCAATTTTACTTTCAATTGAACCTTTTGATAAATATCCTCAGTACTTTGAACTTTTTACAAAATAGAAAATGATCGATTTAGCGATACAACAGGCAAAATTCTTATTAAGAATAAGACAATTTGATGATTTTGTTAGTAAAGAAGAGCTTGAAAAAGTAATAAAAGACACACTTAAAATATTTCCGGATGTCAGCCCAGATATACTTCAGAAACATATAGAATTCCACTATTCTGTTTTTCAAGAAAAATCAAAGACGCTCGTAAAGGATTATCAACCTTGGCTAAAAGGGAGAGAATCAAGTATTGAATGGAGATTTTGGCCTAGATACTTGAAATATCTTGAAGAAGTAAAAGGTCTCCCTTCCATCGCGATAAAAGAAATCAACAGCACTACTGATAACACTTTAGATTACTTGCACAATCCACTGTCTGAAGACAATTTTGATAAAAGAGGTCTTGTTGTTGGCCACGTACAGTCCGGTAAAACCGCTAACTTTTCTGGGCTAATCTGCAAAGCTGCTGATGCCGGATACAAATTTATCATTGTTCTGGCCGGGATACATAATAGCCTTAGGTCGCAAACTCAAATGCGGATTGATGAAGCTTTTCTAGGGTATGACAATCAGCATTATAGACTAAATAAAGAGCTGAAATATGTTGGTGTAGGGAAAAAATTCCCAGAATTTAGAAAGAGTGCTGTTGCTCATTCAATAACAACTTCACAGAGCGATTTCACTACTGCTACAGCTAATTCCTTGGGAATAAATTTTGACACAAATGAGCCCATCATTGCTGTCGTTAAGAAAAATGCAACAGTATTGAGCAAACTATATCAATGGTTAGAGACTCACGCGACTATTCTTGAAGATGGAAGCAGAAAGATAGTAAGTAAGCCATTGCTAATTGTTGATGATGAGGCAGACAATGCATCTATTAATACAAACAAAAAGGAGCTAGACCCAACTCGAATTAACTCACAAATTAGAGAGTTACTTTCTCTGTTTAATAAATCAGGTTATGTTGGTTATACAGCAACACCATTTGCAAATATCTTTATTGAACTAAATGATGATAATCTTTTCCCTAGGAACTTTATAACAAACCTAGAAGCACCGAGCAATTATATTGGGCCTGAAAAAATTTTTGGTTTTGAGGCTATTGATGATGATGATCAAGTTGCAGATACTCTTCCTGTTGTTTTCCCTATTTCAGACCACCAAAACTTTGTGCCTGACAAACATAAGAAGGATGATCCTAATCCTGATAAGTTATCAGTCAGCGATATTCCAGAGTCACTTTCAAGCGCGATAAAATGCTTCATTCTTACATGTGCTGTAAGGAGAGTTAGGGGTCAAAAAGACGAACACAATTCAATGCTAATTCACCTATCGAGGTTTAAGGACTGGCAGAAGAATGTGAGAAGAGTAGTGGAAGAAAAGTTTAATTATTTCAAGAATGGCATTGACCAAAATGTTCCTGCAATATTAAGAGAATTGAAATCTGCTTACCAAGACGGTGATGGGATAACTCGTTCCTATGGAAGTATAAGCAATCAAATCCTAAATTCTGACTTAAAAAATATTGACCCCGGCATAAAAATTCATGACTGGGATGATGTTTTAAAGGAGCTACATCCTGCAGTTATGAAAATAGGGGTAAAAGAACTGCATGGTGACACGAAGGATGTTTTGGACTATGAGTTGTATGATAAAAAAAACCTTCCTCCGGGTTCTGAAGCTGGCCTGTCTGTTATTGCGATTGGTGGAAATAAACTATCAAGAGGTTTAACTTTAGAAGGGCTCTCGGTCAGTTATTACCTCAGGGCGACCAAGATGTATGATACATTGATGCAGATGGGCAGATGGTTTGGTTATAGGAAAGGATATGTTGATTTATGCAGATTATTTACGACTAAAGAATTAAACGAGTGGTTCTGTCATATCACATTGGCTTCTTTGGAGTTGAGGAAGGAATTTGATTACATGACAAAAATAAAAGGTGTAACTCCGAGAGAGTATGCTTTAAGAGTCCGCAAACATCCAATCAATTCAATACAAGTATCAGCAAACAATAAAATTCGCAATGCCATCTCCATGAAATTCTCATGGTCTGGGTCTTTAGTTGAATCGTATCTATTAAGTACAACAAAAGAAATAATTGAAAACAATTTAAACGCTGCGAACGAATTTATAAAAAGCTTACCAAACAATCCCGCTCCAAGTATTGGGTATTTATGGAAGGATATAGCAGTGGATAAAATTATTACGTTCCTTAATCTGTTTCAGACACCTTTAAATCCATCAGCCAATTCAACTTACTTAATAAATTACATTGAGGATTGTATTAAACGAAATGAGCTAACCTCTTGGCGGGTAGGTCTGATGAGTAAGCAAAAAAGCAATGCTGCTTCTTATTGCGTAAATGGTTATGAAATAAATTTATTTGACAGAAAGAGAGATGATATTAATTCTAAGACTGAAGATATTTACTACATCAATCGGTCACATATCATTAGTCCAACCCACGAATTCATTGACCTGTCCAAAGACGAAAAAGATAGGGCTCAAAAATTGACAGAAATCGATTGGATTGAAAACAAAAAAAAGGGTAACCCCAAGTACCCTAATGGATTTATTGTAAGAAATCAAATTAGAGATCCCCAAAATCCGTTATTACTTCTCTATTATTTAGATCCGGAAGCTGCAAAGATAAACTCTGACAATCCAATCGTCGGTTTTGCAATTAGTTTTCCTGGCAGTAGAAATCATGAAGGAACCACATTTTTAGTCAACTCGGATTTGCTAGATTTTAACGAACCATTAGATTTTGAAGACGATGAAACCTATGATTGAACAAATTTGGGAAGAGTTTGAAAATAATCAGACCACTAAAGTCGGTATTGCCTTCAGGAGTTATTCTCCAGAATTTCCGATTGACTGTTTTGTCGCAATGCAGTTTCCTGTTAAATCTAGATGTATTGCCTTTAGGATTTCTTTACAAACAATTGATCTCTCTCCCTTTAATGCGTTGCAAGACATTAATGCAGAGTTGATTGAAGATCATGTAAACGAAGGCAAGTCATTGCTTGTATTAGGGCTCTCTGATACTAGCCTTTCATCGATTTTTGCTGTGCTGTGTGAAGACTTATTCCAGTCTGTCGCTGAAATAGAATCGGAAGTGGTGCTTCTCCAAACTTTGCAAAACAGATTCTTAAAATGGAAGGAGTTATTTCTTCTGGCAAAAACTACTGGTCTTTCACCTGAAAAGCAGATCGGACTATTTGGCGAATTATATCTGTTGAAAACTCTCATAGTAACTACTCAAAATCCGGAATTTTGCCTTGATATTTGGGTCGGGCCGGATGGAGGAATCCGGGACTTTGAAAATAATAACATAGCTATCGAAGTTAAAACCTCTCAATCACATAATCATCAAAAAATAAGAATATCCAGCGAAAGGCAGTTAGATAGTTCGTTGCTGGATAATTTGTTCCTGTTTCACCTGTCGCTTGAAAAGCGAAATGGAGATGAATATTCGCTAAACTCAATAATTCAGGAACTATATGAGCTCTTGGGGGAAGAATTCTTGCTGCATAACGTTTTCAAAAGGAAATTGACCAATGTTGGGTATTTTGAACACCAAAGAGATCATTACCAGAAAATATCTTATCTCGTGAGAGATGAAAATTTCTATTTGGTAAAAGATAAGTTTCCCCGTATCGAGGAACATGATTTATTGAAAGGAGTTGGGGATGTTAAATATTCCATCATTCTTTCGGCAGAAACTGAAAAATATAAAACTGATCTAACTAACGTCCTGCAAAATATAGTACCATGAACCTAACTGAATTTTACAACGAGCTTTTACAAGATATAAAAGCAACGCAACTTTCGGAGGAAGAAGGAGGAATCCAGGAGAATATATTTACTGAAATTGCAATTGGCCTGTTATCAGATGCCGGAGAGACAGAGAATGCCAGGGTATGCTTTGATAAAAAGGAGGACAAGCTTGGCCGAACTCTTCACAAGTTAAACGGGTACGCACTTTCTGAAAATTATGAAACCCTTGATTTGTTTATCACAATATTTAAAGGAACCGATACCCCTTTCACTTTAGCGAAACAGGAAGCAGATTCTGCGATAAATCAAGTGGAAAAATTCTTCAGAAATGCGGTGTATAAAGATTATATCAAAGAATTGGAAGAATCATCTGAGGTTTTTGATTTAGCGCACACGCTTGCTGAAGTTGCCGAAGTCAGAGAATTTCTATCAAGAGTAAATATATTCATATTGACAAACGGCATCTTTAAATCGGATGCCAAAAGCGATAAGTCTATCTCTGGTTATACGCTGTTTACTCGGGTGATCGACATTGAATATCTATATAATCTATCAGACCACTCACGAGTTCCGATAGAAATTAATTTCGAGAACTACGGGGCTCCTGTTCCTTGTTTAAAATCTCCGTCCGAAAATGAAGAATATGAATCGTATCTTGCTTTAATCCCAGGGGTTGTACTTGGTAATATATACGAAGAGTTTGGATCGAGACTTCTGGAGCAAAACGTTCGGTCTTTTCTGCAATTTACTGGCAAAATAAACCGCGGGATTCGGAAGACTATCAAAGAGGAACCTCACATGTTCTTGGCATTTAACAATGGTATTGCTGCGACTGCAGATGAATTGAGAATCGTAGAAATGCCAAATAATGGTCATGCGATAAGCTGGGCTAAAGACTTTCAGATTGTTAATGGTGGGCAGACCACAGCATCAATTTACCACACATGGAAAAAAGATAAAGCTGATATTGACAAAATCTTTGTTCAAACAAAGCTTACCGTCGTTAAAAAGAAAGATAACTTTAATGAGATTGTAAATAGTATCGCCGAATATGCCAATACTCAGAATAAAGTATCAACAGCGGATCTTAGTTCAAACAAACCCTTTCACATTACAATTGAAAAGATCTCCAGAGCAACCTGGACTTCTCCGAAAGAGGGGAGTAATATACAAACCAGGTGGTTTTACGAAAGAGCTCGCGGGCAATATAAAAATGCGAGGTTGAAAGAAGGCTTCACACCTGCTAAGCGGAAGGCATTTGATTCTAAAAATCCGAGGTCACAGGTGATATCAAAAGAATCTTTAGCCAAATATGTAAATACCTATGAAGAAGTTTGGTTGGGTAAGCGATTGGTTATTGGGCCTCATTTTGTTGTTCGGGGAAGTCAGAAAAATTATGTGCAGTTTTTGAATTATAACATGCCCGTCAATCCTGACAATATTTTTTATGAAGATGTTGTCTCAAAAGCGATTTTATTTACCACAGCAGAGAAAATTTATGGCATAAAGCCAAATGCCATTGGGGATATGAGATATATTACCGTACCATACTCCCTTGCCTATTTAAATTACAGGTTGAACTATAAATTGGACTTGTATAAAATCTACAAGAATCAATCCGTGAGTGACTCACTAAAGGATATCCTGTACTATCTTATGGTTCGGGTAGAAACATTTATTAAATCAAATGCCCCGGGATCACTATATGGAGAATGGGCTAAAAAAGACGAATGCTGGTCTGCCTTGAAACAATCCAATGTTGCAATTGACATTGAGGTATTGAAAGGAGATTTGGTAAATTCCAAAACTCCACCAAGGAAAAGTATGTCAAAATCAGACCAAGACAACATTGAACTTACGGAGGAGTTGAAAAGAATTATGGCGATTCCTGCACAGATATGGGGAAAGATAGAGAAATGGGGATACGAAACGGATTCGTTGACTCCTTTTCAAAGGACGATTGCATTTACGATTTCACAAAAAGCAAAGAACAACCCAAATTTTTCTGAAACAGAAAGAAAGCGGGCGATTGAAATAATTGACACCGTTATCGAAACTGCGCCTGACCTATTATTTGAAATTGACGAGCTTGATCAGACTCAGCCTGAAAAATCGGACAAGGAAAACATTGAAGTAACAATTGAACTCATCGAAAGAATGGTTGAATGGGACAGAAAAAACAAGAGGCTTCAAGATCACCATTTCAGATATATGTGGAACGTTGCCAATAAAAAACAACCATTTGATGAAAGAGCAAAAAAGTATGCTGTTATGAACTTAGCTAAGCTCAAAAGGTTTGGATTTCCGGGTGAATGAGTTTCAAATTATGACGTATCTTGCGGTTTAGTGTTGTCAGTTGATCCCGGATTCTCGATGAGCCGGGAAGAGTCTGAGGGAGTGACGGTATAAATTTTTCGAAGCAACCCAGAATTGATGTATATTACGAGTTATAACATGCAAGAATCTTAATTGGTAATGAACGAGTTTGAATTAGAAAAATACTTGGCGTCCATGTATCCGAAGGAATCTCCTTCGTGTGAGTGGAAAGAATTCCGAAACTTAAAGCATTTTGTCAAAGGGCACGAGGGCGAAGATATTATTTCTTACATCTCTGCCATAGCCAATATGGAAGGCGGCCACCTGATTATTGGGATTGAAGATAAATCCATGAAGATAACCGGGATCGAAAATTTCCACAATTATACCCCTGAAAACATTGTTCTGAAGATATTGGATCAAACACCAAATCTGAATTCCGAGGGCTTTTATGTTGAGGAATTGAATACCACTGATACATCAAAAACAGTTTGGGTGTTTCATATCCCCAAACACCTTCCGCGAAAACCGGTATTGGCACACAATAAACCCTGGCAGCGGGTGCAAGACAGTCTCGTGCGGATGAGAAGCGAACGCGAACAGGCAATATTGAATGAACCAATCGGTAAAATTGAAGACTGGAGTGCCGAAATATGCCCGGCAGCGACCTTGGCCGATTTGTCTGGCGACGCTATCGCAAAAGCCCGGCAAAACTACAAAGACAAGTTCCCCGATCAAGCCGCTGAAGTAGACCAGTGGGAGGATGCCACTTTCCTCAATAAAGCGAAACTTACCAAGCGTGGTAAAATTACCCGCACGGCGATTCTCCTGTTGGGAAAACCCGAAGCAGAACATTTTATCAATCCGGCTATCGCAAAAATCCGATGGATTTTAAAAGATAAAGACAACAACGAAAAGGACTACACAATCTTGTCATGTCCTTTTCTGCTAAGCGCAGAGGAAATCTACAATAAAATCAGAAAAATAAAATACCGGTACATGCGTAACGATTCTTTATTTCCCGATGAAATCGGCCAATATGAGCCGTTTGTCATTCGCGAGGCCATAAATAATTGCATTGCCCATCAGGATTACGGCCTTAGTGGTTACATCAATGTGATTGAAAATGAAGATGGTTACCTGACCTTTAGTAATCTAGGCAGTTTTATCCCGGGTAATATTGAACGGGTGATCCGCGAGGATGCACCGGAAGAGCATTACAGGAACCCATTTTTGGTCAGTGCTATGTTTAACCTGAAAATGGTGGATACTATCGGGAGCGGTATCCGTCGGATGTTTAATTTCCAACGGCAACGCTTCTTTCCAATGCCGGAATATAACTTCAAAGGCAGTAAGGTAACAGTGACCATTATTGGGAAGGTCCTGGATATTGAATATGCCCGTGTGTTGGCGCAAATCCCATCCTTATCCCTGGTTGAGATTATGATGTTGGATAAAGTTCAGAAGAAACAGGAATTATCTGATTCTGAAATTAAGACACTCCGGGAAAAGAAACTGATCGAAGGACGAAAGCCAAACTTCTATATCTCTGCTGCCGTTGCAAAGGCTACCGGACAAAAGGCATCCTATTCTAAAAACAAAGGATTTGATAAAAAGTATTACCTCGATATGATTCTGAAAGCCGTTCGGGAACATGGCTCGCTCTCCAGACGTGATATTGATGAATTAATACTGGATAAGCTGCCTGACATTTACGACAGCAAACAAAAAAAGGTCAAAATCAACAACCTGATTTCGGAACTCAGTCGTAACGGTCAGATAATTAATAAAGGGAGTGACCGACATCCTGTTTGGGTTTCTAATAGCTAATTAATTGATAGATTAATTTATTAGAAGTCTATTAGTAATCGCATTGCGAATTCTTGTAGTTGTCGTTGATATACAACGAGATAGTATTTCTAATAACAGACAGGGCTTGATGGGAAATATTAGAAGCAATATAGATTAGTCATGAACCGATACTTGTCCGCTCCGCATTCCCTGTCTTGCCTCACGGCGTTTGTGCCAGGCTTGTGTTGCCACAATCCCGTCCCGCACTTGTTCGCCTGCGTCAGCTTGTTGTGCTGGTTGAATGTGTTGCATACCTGAATGATTGGGAAAAGGCGTTTTTATACAGTTGATGCTCATTTAACACCATTTGTACATTTCGAGTCAATTCTTTGTTTTCGATATTTAAGTGTATTGCGTTATAGTACAGGTGTTTAAAATATTATTTCTATGAATAATGTACAACACCAGTTTTTTTGAGTGTACAATATTCGTTGGTTTTTCGACACTTTAGGCGGCGAGTTGTATGCTTATTACATCTTTTTTAGTTGGTGACAAAGTGTAAATGTTTAGTGGCTGATTGGCATTTTTGAGATACCTTTAAAAGTAATTAATTACACGCTGCTAACTTAAATTTATGAGCAAAAGTAATCCCTTTCATGCATGGCAACTATTAATATTGAAATACAAGCCAGCTACGATACTTCAGAAATTAGAAGAGTTACTTCAGGACGATGGTGGAATGTTTAAAGATGATCCTGCTTTCTTTGAGTTTAGAGAACTGTCGCTTCAATTTAGGATTTCATTGCTTTTGGAATGGAAACGATATGGGGAAGCTTTAGCGTGGTTGTGTCTGGTGACTGAAATTAATCCGCAGAATTTGGAAGCGCTGGCAATGAAGGAACAACTGAAAAAACAACTAAGCTTTTCTTCTGAAGGCAACGTCGTTTTAGTCAATAAGACAGCAAATGAGAACATTGGCAATTGGGGGGCAGTAGCTGGTATGCGCAGGATAAAAGCAATAATTGAAAAAAATATCATTTTACCACTTAAAGAACGAGAAACCTATAAAAACTTCAATGTAACCATTCCGAAAGGACTACTATTGTACGGCCCTCCTGGTTGCGGAAAAACTTTTATCGTGAAGCGGTTGGCTTTGCTGTTAGGTTTTCATTTTATTGAAGTTTCGCCTTCTACTGTTGCTAGTACTTATGTTCACGGAACTCAAGAAAAAATAAAAGGGCTTTTTGATGAAGCTAACAAGAAAAGACCCTGTCTGTTGTTTTTTGACGAGTTGGAAGGCTTTGTGCCGAACCGAAATCGGAATGATTTAAGTTTTCATTACCAGTCTGAAGTCAATGAATTTTTAGTTCGTTTGAATGATGCTCATCAAAATGGAGTTTTTGTGGTAGGAGCGACTAACCAGCTAAAGTTAATCGATGATGCTATAAAGCGCCCAGGCAGGTTTGATATGAAGCTATTTGTAGGCCCACCGGATCTTGAGGCACGAATTGATGCGTTTAAGACTTGTCTAAAGAAGCGGCCACACAAAATTTCAAATTGGTTGTATTTGGGCGAAGAAACAGAATATTATACTTTTTCCGAAATCAATTTTATCGTGGAACAAGCTTCCCGCGAGGTTGCACAAAAAAAGAAAGCAGTTATCGATCTGAACGATATAATGAAAGTCGTATTGAATACTCCGCCCGAAAATGACGAACACACTTTACAATCTTATAGCTAGCGTTGTTCAGATTTAGCGTTAGCGCTGGTTTTGTTGATTGTCGTTTTCGACGACACCAGGCTGGTGGGATTTGTCTTCTTCGCTAACTGATTGATTACTTCCCTCCCGACTGGAAATATATTTTTATTCTGATCGTTGGCTTATATATTTCCACTTCGGGTGTGGCTTATAGTTAACAAAATCCTTAAATTGAGCGAAAAATTTCCAAAGTAAACTAACAATGAAAATTACCTACACAAATCGGAAGATCAACTATTTCCAACTGGCCCCAAATTACCTCCCCGGATCAACAACCAATGACTTTATCTCCGTTTTTACGTTTATCAAAGAATTACAGGATAGCAAGAACCCAAATCGGTTTTTCAAAAATGGAGATAAAGACCTCTACATGACCGACGTGAGGTTTGATGGAGAGCATAAACAAATCAGAGGTAAACTACTCAATATCCGGATGGATGCCTGGCCTGAGCTTATGGATACGATAAGTGATGTTGTGCGGGATATTGAAGCTGCTGAGTCTGAGGGCATAATTGAAACCAGCCATTTCATACTGTCTTACAAAAACGATCAGTTATTGTTGTCATTTGAGTTTAATCAGTATGGCCCAAGAATAAGTGACTTTACCGGATTCATGATGGATAAATCGCAAGCCCTTAATGTTTTTGAAAAACTGGATTACACGCCATACTCCAGAGATGATCTTCCTAAGTATAAAAGACGTATTAACCGGATTTCTTTAGTCACCGCGAAAGTGCACAAAGACAATTATAAAAGAATAAATGACTTTGATCGTGAGCTTTTTGATGCATTTGAAACCGCAAATAACGTTTCGGCTGCCGAATATGTAACTTTAGATTTCAAATATGACTATCGTGATTTAAACGGCTCAGCTTCAATCAGGAATAAGGTCATGAATATTATTGACCGTCTAATCGGAGACAAAACTGCAACAAACGTTTTTGAAACGTTAAAGATTAAAGCGGAAGATGCAGACAGAAATAACAAATTGAAGGAATTCGACCTCTTAAATATTTGGGTAAAAAGTGATATCAAAGTTGAGAAAAAGCCGAAGAGCCGGGCCATTGTAAGTGCTGATATATTTCAAAAAATGCAGGATGAACTGCAAAAAGAATTTGGACGATGAAAAATATTTTAAACGTATACATCAAACGCCCCTTGCTTTATGATCTCTTATTATGTGTGTTGTTGATCCTGGTGATCAACGCGTTTAAGCCAACCGATATTTTGGTTACCCAGGAAAATGCCACTTCTGCATTTTCCGACATCATAAGTACCTCGGTCTCGTTAGCTGGGTTTATATTGGCAGCATTAACAATTATAGTTACCTTCAAAGACAACATCAGTCACAAGGAGAAGTATTCAGAAGGGCAGAATAAAGGCGAAGAACCAAGTGGCTTGGAATTGTTGTTCAACAGTAAGCACTATAAACGTATTGTTGGCGTTTTTTCTTGGGCGGCCTTTATTTTTATCATGCTGTTTCTTGTTTTCTCGATTCTGAAATTATTGATTTCTAAAATCCCGGCCTGTGCCTATTTGGAGATCGTTATCGCAGGAATTGTGCTGATTTTCACATCGATCTTCCGAAGCCTGTTAATTCTGTATAATGTGATTAAACTTCAAATAGCTAAGTAGTTCCCACCCGCCCGGCAATAATTACATAACAGCTTCCTATAAGAACACCCGCTACGCCTCCCGCTCCGTAAGCCCTAACGCCTTGCAGCCGGTAAGCTCCGTGCCTACGCTTACCCGCTTTCAGGCGAACAGTTGCCTTGCAACCTGGTCTTTCCGCTACGCTCCAAGCTCAGGCCGCAAGATTATTAAAATGGGCTTACTTACGCGCTTAAACGTCTCCGCTCTGTCCTATAGGGCCATTATGTAAAAATTGCCTCTCCCCGCACGTCGGATCAAAACATTGGTGTTACCTGCAACATCGCAACAGGCCACAAATATTCCCCAACCACCCAGCTAAGGTGCAGGGCTTAGTGTTTTACGGCCAATGCCTGCGGGCGCGTCGTTCGGTTTCACTCCGGGACACTTCGGCGCTGCGCTATCGCGCAACTATCCTTCGTGCCCTTCCGTTCTGCCTCACTCAGCCACCTCGGCAACCCGCGCAAGCTTGCTGCCTCCAATCCATTCCACTCCATTGCATTCCGTTTCATTCCTTTCCGGCACCAAACTTGCCTTTCCCGCCCCAACCAGCGGCAGCCCTGCGGTATTGTCTACCCCAGAAGACCGGTATCCCAAGCTAAGTCACTAAGCTTAATTGACCGCTTAGGAAATTTAAGCCTCGGGTCTGAAATTATCCAAAAGTGTTCGGCATAAACCCACTGGCCAACCCACAACCCATTTATTCCGCTTCCTTTTGTCCATTTCATCCCCTCTGAAGAGTTGGTGCCTAAGCGTTCAATTAAGCCCCTTTATGCAATCATCCTTTGCTAGATGCCATAAAAAAAGCAAACGGACGCATACCGATGCACGGGCAGCACCTATTACATTTCGTTAGATACTAAAGCGATAAATTAGAGAGACTTGCGCGGGTTAAGTCCATATCAACTCCGTACCAAGTCCAAATAACAATATTCAGAAACATTAAATTATTTTATCGTGGGAACAATTAAGCAAGGTATTTTAGGAGGGATTTCCGGCAAGGTCGGAAATGTTATTGGTGGAAGTTGGAAAGGCATCGATTATTTGAGGATAATGCCTGCAAGTGTCGCCAACCCCCAAACTCCGGCACAAATGGACCAAAGGTCAAAGTTTATCACCGTAATTCATTTTTTGCAGCCCGTCAAGGATTTTATCCGGGTAGGTTTCAAAAACTATGCTGTGAAAATGAGCCAGTTCAACAGTGCCATGTCGTATAATGTGAAAAATGCCATCGCTGGCACATATCCCGATTATACGATTGATTACGCCAATGCGCTAGTCAGCCGCGGAGGACTTGCTCCTGCCTTAAATGGTACAGCCAGCTCAGCTTTAGCCGGTTTGGTTTCCTTCGAATGGGATGATAACTCCGGCGACGGTAACGCTCAGACTACAGACAAAGCGCTATTGCTTGTTTACAATCCAACAAAAAACGAAGCTGTAACGGTTCTGGATGGAGCAACCAGGGTTACGGGATCTCAGGAAGTTACTGTCCCGAATAACTATACCGGTGATACGGTTGAGTGTTTTATTGCTTTCATTAGCGAAGGTGGGGAGGTTGCGAATAGTAAATTTGTAGGTTCGGTAGTAGTATCTTAGTCCTACTATCGATAAATTCTCGGAGGCTGGTGTTCTAACATCAGCCTTTTTTTGTTAGTGCTTTTGTTAGTACGAAAATAAAAAAGAGTTACAATCTATCTTGTAACTCTTTGATTTTCAGTGGAGAATATCGGAATCGAACCGATGACCTTTTGACTGCCAGTCAAACGCTCTAGCCAACTGAGCTAATCCCCCATTGCATTTTTGCACGGCAAATATAGCAATATTTCTTTTTCTGCATCTGTGAATGTGAAATTTTGT
>QKCF01000485.1 GCA_003246935.1 Sunxiuqinia sp.
CAGGACTATGACCAGCAAATTGCGCAGGTAGAAGCCAACAGCAGTTTGGATGAAACCAGCAAAACCGGACAAATTGAGCAACTGGAATTATCGAAAGAGGAAGAACGTCTGGAGAGATCATACATCGGCCAGATGGGACACTTTATCGAGCCGGTTATTCAGCCGTTGGGCTTCGACTGGAAAGTAGGCATGAGCATCATCACCGGGATGGCTGCCAAAGAAATCGTGGTCAGCTCGATGGGGGTTCTTTACCACGCCGGCATGGAGGCCGACGAAACCTCGCAATCGCTCATGGATAAGCTGCAAAACCAAACGTACACATCGGGCCCACGAATCGGCCAAAAGGTATTTTCACCTTTAGTTGCCTTCACGCTGATGATTTTTGTACTGATCTATTTCCCCTGTGTTGCCGTGGTGGCAGCTATCAAGAAAGAAGCCAACTGGAAGTGGGCTATTTTCACGACCGTTTACACCACAGCAATAGCCTGGATAGCCGCATTTGGAATTTACCAAATCGGAAACTTAATCATCTAAAATTCAAGAATCATGATTCAAAATATTATCGCATTGGTTATCGTAGCAGCCGTTATTCTGAAGGTTGGCTACAACACGTACAAAGCATTAATCACCAAAGAAAAAGGGTTATGCGGCGGCTGTGCCAGCTGCGATTTGAAGCGGGAATTGAAGAAAAAAGGCAAGCTGCACCCGCTGAATCCGAATCAGGTGAAAGCATTCAAAAAAGAAGAGATTCGATTTGCCGGAAAATAACAGGTTTATTTCGACTTGAGAGAAAAGGTTCAACAAACCTGCACAAGGCTGTCCCAATCTATACGGGCAGCCTTTCGTTTTTCAGCACTCGCTGCTTAACCTAATTTAAATTGACTCTAAATACAGAAGGCCGTAAATTGTATATCGGTTGTTAAACAGGGCTTGCTTCTTTTCCTCTTCAATACGAAAAGAACAACGTTGCACTTATACAACACCATACGCAGCTTAAGAAATCAGATACTTGTGTAATCGGGAGTGGAGCAAACAACGATTACAGTTAACGTCCAAACGGACAAGTATTAATAATCAAAACGGATAGAATAATGTCTAATCTGAACGAAAAAGAAAAACGTGATTTTGTTGTTCACGTTTACACTACTCTCATTGACGAAACTGCAGCCTTGCAAGCTGCCGGCTTCGACCCAACCAATCGGGCTGCCGATGTAAAAACAAAGTCTGACACGGCAACCGAAGCCGAAGTAGCTCAACAAAAAGCTCAAGCCGACGCCATGAAAGCTACCAAAGTTTCTAACGAGGCATTGGATGCTGCCTACAAAGACGCATCGTCTGTGGTAAGCTTGGTTGAAGGTTTGTTGGGTAAAGACAACGAATTGGTGCACAAACTGCGAAAGTTCCGTAAAAACTAAACAACACTTTAAGAAATCCGGCACCAACAATGCCGGATTTTTTTTGCGCCATAAGAAACCAAAGAACAGTAGTCCGTTCTTCGGGTAGAACGATTATCCTGAAGGTTAGAAACCTAATTACCCTTAGGATGGTCACCATCTTCAAGGATTTTGTTATCATCCCAAGCAGGATTGCAACAAAATAGTGCGGGAGAATCATCATCCTAAAGGGTAGAATCACGCTCCCCGGAGGATCGTCACCATCCTGAAGGATTTTGCCATCATCCTAAGCAGGATTGCCTCAAAATAGTGCGGGAGAACCATCATCCTAAAGGTTAGAATCATGATTACCCTTAGGATCGTCATCATCCTTAAGGATTTTGCCATCATCCCAGGCCGGATGGTCTCAAAAAAGTGAAGGAGAATGAAAGCCCGACGTTCCGGAAAAACAAGTTTCCTCGTTGAAGCAGGCGATATTTCCTTCTGAAAACGAATAAAGAGAACTAATTCCTCCCATTTCGAGTATAATTTGATAACCCACCAAACACAACAGGTATCAACATTAAAATTCGCGAACCATGGAAGAGCAAATTAACCGCGTGCAGCAAGAAATACTGGATATGCTCTACAATAATGGCCATCCCGTTGAACGGACATTGCAACGTTTGCTTCAGCTAACCGATATTGATGGCCGGGAGCGCCTGCACGATTACAAAGGATCGGAAATTCAGTACTCGAAAAAGCAATTGGCACAAATGGGCTATATCACCATTACCATGTCGTCGCGCCGGCACGATTTGGAGGAAGGCGATGGCCTGACCCGCCTCGACGACGATGTGACCTTTTACTATTTCGACTTGGACAAACGACTTGACCTGACCGATAAGGGCTTAACCTGGTGCCAGCGCAACCTGACAAGAAAAAGCGCCTGAGTGGAAAACAAGTCAAAAATCGGGCATTTAGATGAGAAGAAGCTCGATGATTAAACATTTGTACAGCTATCCGAAACATAGCTGTACTCTTTTTTAAGTCCTATTCGCTTGCTTTACCTTGAAGTTTAATCTACCCTTTAAGATGATAAAGCATACGAAAAATTATTACACCAAACGATCAGCGAGCGCTCTTGCCGTTGCATGGTTGCTATTCTCGGCCTGCTCCACCGAACTAAAAAAGGAGCCCAAACACACCTACTTTCCCAAAGAAGCCTGGAACGTTGCAGAAAACAACGACTACCAGGACAGCAGCAGTCAGTTCAACATTTACCGGATGAAAGAAACCCCCAACCTGGTCGCTTTCTGGGAGGCTGGTTTTGGAAAGGATCCGGCAACAACCAAGGATGAGAAGTTCCGTGTTGATTTGGACGAGATGATGACAGAAACCGAGAAGATGTTTATTTTTTACCGCGACTCGCTCCAATTTGTCCAACCGGGACGTTCGGTAACCGACAGCATACGCATGATGCTTTTCCTTTATTATAATGAAGACGGAACAGTTTACGGCGGTGAAGCAGACTCCACCATTGGAACAATGTGGCTATCCCCCAATCGTGTTCAACATTACCCTTATGCCGCTGTTGCGCACGAACTGGGTCATTCATTCCAGTGCCAGGTCGCAATCGACGGTCACGTTGGCTTTAAAGAAGGATCAATTTACGAAATGACTTCGCAGTACATGCTCTTTCAGTTTTACCCCAACTGGATGCAACTGGAAACTTACCACCTCGAGAATTTCATGAAGAATACCCATAAAGCCTTTCTGCACGAAGACAATATGTACTGCTCTCCCTATTTATTGGAATATTGGTCGGGCAAGTACGGCATCAATTTCATTGGTAGACTGTGGCGCGAAGCTCAGAAAGGCGAAGATCCGGTCATGACCTACAAACGAATCACCGGAATTGACCAGGCAACATTTAACGATGAAATGCTGGACGCTTATCTCCGGTTTATGACCTGGGATTTACCGCGCATCAAAGACATTGCCGCTGAATATGCCAATGGCCATTTCACCAAACTGGATCAGTTGGGCAATGGCTGGTACCAAATTGCACAGGAATGCTGCCCGCAAAACTACGGATACAATGGTATTGAATTAGAAGTGCCGGAAGCAGGCACCGAAATCGGGCTCGACTTTAAAGGAATAGCTGGCGCTGCCGGCTTTCACAACATTCAAACCGACAAAGCCGGCTGGCGTTACGGATTTGTGGCCATGACAAAAAACGGACAAAGAATATACAGCCATCCGTTTTCTGATAACGAAGACCAAGCTAGCTTTACTGTTCCGGATGAAACAACATACCTGTGGCTGGTTGTTTGCGGTACACCTACCGAACACTGGATGCATGAAATTGACTTCAATCCGGAAAATGATGAACAATGGCCTTATCAATTTAAATTGACCGGCACCACACCGGTTTCCGACATTATAACCAACAACTAAAGAATTCAAAATATGAACAAAACCTTCCTTTTGACGCTGTTGATCCTGTTCGCTAGTCAATTGCTAAACGCACAAGTTGCATCAGTTACCTCACCCGACGGTACGATCCGTGTAAACATTAAATTGACTGATCGGATCTATTACGATCTTGAAGTTGACGGCAAGGAAACTATGTGGTACTCTCCCATTTCGATGAAAACCAGCCAGGGCGACTTAGGTCAAAGTCCAGGCTTGATCAAACAAACATCGACCTCAACCAACCAAACCATCAAAACCGTTTGGGGCATCCGTAGCGAAGTGGAAGATCAGTATAATGAACTGACCCTGGACTTCAAAAAAGGTTTTTCATTAATTTTCAGAGCCTATAACGATGGTATTGCCTACCGTTTCAAAACCGCGTTGAAAGGAGAACTGCTGGTTTATGACGAAGAAGTTGAATACCGTTTCTGGAAAAACTACGATGTACTCAGCAAAGTAGCCGACTCATACACCACTTCGTTTGAACAGTTGTATGCCCGCCAACGCCTTCGCGACATTGGCCCCAAAAACCTGATTGCGATGCCGATGATCATCAAAACCGACAGCCTGTCCCTGACAGTGCTCGAATCGGATCTGTACGACTATCCGGGCATGTACTTATCCAAGACACAATCCAACTACTATCGCAATTACCTGGATGGCAAATTCGCCCAATATCCGACAGCGTGGGAGCAAAACAATTTCCACCTGGAAGTTACAGAGCGTGCAACCTATATCGCCAAAACGACCGGCACCCGTGCTTTCCCTTGGCGGGCTATTGCAGTTTCGCGCAGCGACCTCGACATGGCTGACTCAGATTTAGTTTACAAACTGGCTCGTCCTTGTCAAATTGAAGACACCAGCTGGATTAAACCCGGGAAAGTTGCCTGGGACTGGTGGAATGCATTAAACCTGCAGGGCGTGGACTTCGAAACAGGCATCAACGACAAAACCTACGAATATTTCATCGACTTCGCAGCTCGGAACCACATTGAGTATGTAATTATGGACGAAGGCTGGTCGGATCAGTTTGATGTACTTCTGCCAACACCCATGGTCAACATGGAACACTTAACCAGTTACGCCAAAGAGAAAGGGGTAAAACTGATACTATGGGCCGTATGGCACACCATTGACCGCCAATACAAAGAAGCTTTTGAGCTTTTTGAAAAATGGGGAATCGCCGGCGTCAAAGTTGACTTTATCGACCGCGACGACCAACTGGCAATCGAGTTCTACGAACGACTGATTAAAGAAGCAGCCAAGCATCACCTATTGGTTGATTTTCACGGATGTAGTAAGCCAACAGGGCTTCACCGAGCCTACCCCAACCTGATCAACTACGAGGGAGTACACGGTAACGAGTACAACAAGTTCAACGAGGAACAAACACCTTCGCATAATGTGGATCTGGCTTTCACCCGCATGATGACCGGTCCGATGGACTACACTCCGGGGGCGATGACCAATTCCGTACAAGGCGATTTCCACCAAAGCTACTACAACCCGGAAAGCATGGGCACGCGCTGTCATCAACTGGGCATGTATGTGGTTTACTTCGCTCCGCTGCAAATGCTTTGCGACGCACCAACAGCCTACGAGAAGTATCCGGATATTCTGAAGTTTCTGGGGGAAGTACCAACCACTTGGGATGACACGAAAGTTCTGACCGGGAAACTGGGTGAATATATCGTAATTGCCCGAAAGAAAGGTGATAGCTGGTACATCGGAGGAATGAATGATTGGGATGAGCGCGACCTGAAGCTTGATCTTTCGAAGTTTCTGCCACAAGGCGAGTATAAGGCTGAGCTAATTATTGACGGCGTGAATGCCAACCGCAATGCAGAAGACTATCATTCTGAAACAAAAATAGTCTCAACCAACTCACCTCTCAAAATCACTATGAAAAAAGGAGGTGGCTTTGTTGCCAAAATTCAGATTAAATAACGCGGATTCACATCTGTAATCACCTTATAAATTAGTTGTAAAAAAACACCGACATTACGCTCGGTGTTTTTTCGTTTTACCGCCGCTAAAAACTTCCGCCTTCTCCTAAGCATTTATAAAAACGCAGTCCTTCTAACTACGGCTAATCTTTTCTTTCCATTAACTGTTTATTAGCGAGACAGCCGGTTCCAAAGATTCGAAATTCAATCCGTTCATTATTTGTAACTTTGACCAGCCAAGGAGAAACAGACAATGGAAAATAGCAATTATAACTTCCAACCACTTGCGGGTTACGAGCAATTTGAAGCAACAACACAAATTATTATTGCCGAGGTTCTGCGCCGAAATCTTCCGCTTGAGATTATTGATGCGGACAACAATTTGATTGCTGTTCAATACAAAGGAAAGGAATACATCATTCACGAAGGGACAATTTCGGATGCCAACAGCCTGATTGCCTACTGGATTTCGAATGACAAATGGATGACCCGCCAGTTTTTGAAGCGCGCCGGTATTCGCCAGGCGAAGGGGCTGCTTTTAAAAGAAGGATACGATTCGGCATCCTTGCAAAACATCAGTTTCCCGGCAGTCGTAAAACCGGCCGACACCGACCATGGCATTGCTGTAAGCACCAATATTCAATCAATTGAAGAATTGACGGCCGCAATCAACAAGGCATTCAAGCATTCGAAACGCGTGATTGTAGAGGAGTTTTTTGCGGGACAGGAGTATCGCTTCCTGGTGATCGACGGAATTGTGCGGGCAATTGCTTTTCGAGAACCGGCCAATATTACTGGCGACGGCATGCACTCGGTACAAGAACTCATCAATCTAAAAAATGAAGGCCGCGGAACCGATTATCGGCATCCGCTTTTGCAAATTCAGGTTGATGATGAAGTAAAACGACATTTGAAAGCACAAAATATTGAGTTGGATACAGTGCTTCCTAAAGGCGCAAAAGTGTATCTCCGTAAAAACTCGAACCTGAGCACCGGGGGCGACAGCATTGACGTTACCGATGAAATGCCGGATTACTATAAGCATGTAGCCGAACAAGCCGCGAAATCGGCCGAGCTCAACATCGCCGGAATCGACATCATCATCGATGATAGGAACGCTGAACCATCAGAAGAACACTACATTGTCGTTGAACTGAATGCTCCGGCCATGTTATCGATGCACGACTTCCCGTAT
>QKCF01000204.1 GCA_003246935.1 Sunxiuqinia sp.
GACTTTTTGATTATGAATTAAAAAGCACATAGCGTTTAAACATTTTAAACTTTATTATTTAAAAACTTAAATGGGAAAAGTATTAATCATCGGTGCAGGTGGCGTGGGTACAGTTGTTGCTCACAAAATGGCTGCACTTCCGGAAGTTTTTTCCGAAATTATGTTGGCAAGCCGTACCAAAGCAAAATGTGACGAGATCGCTAACAAAATTGGTGGTAACCGTATTCAAACAGCCCAGGTTGATGCCGAGAACGTGCCTCAATTAGTTGAACTGATCCGCAACTTCAAGCCGGATTTGGTTGTTAACGTGGCCCTTCCCTACCAGGACCTTCCAATTATGGATGCCTGTTTGGAAACTGAAACAAGCTACCTGGATACGGCGAATTACGAACCCAAAGACGAAGCCAAATTTGAATACAAATGGCAGTGGGCTTACCAAAACCGCTTTAAAGAAGCAGGAATTACTGCTATTCTGGGCTGCGGTTTCGACCCGGGCGTAACAAGTATTTACACGGCTTACGCAGCAAAACATCATTTCGACGAAATTAATTACCTGGATATTGTTGACTGTAACGCAGGCGACCACGGTAAAGCTTTCGCGACTAATTTCAACCCTGAAATCAACATCCGCGAGGTTACCCAAAGAGGTAAATACTGGAAAGACGGTAAGTGGGTTGAAACGGAACCGCACGAAATTCATAAACCATTGAATTATCCGGAAATCGGACCGAAAGAATCATACCTGATTTACCATGAAGAGCTGGAGTCGTTGGTGAAAAACTTCCCAACCATCAAGCAAGCCCGTTTCTGGATGACTTTCGGACAAGAATACCTGACTCACCTGCGCGTGATTCAAAATATCGGCATGGCCGGAATTGAACCGGTTATGTACGAAGGACGTGAGATTGTACCTATCCAATTCCTGAAAGCCGTGTTACCAAACCCGGGCGATTTGGGTGAAAACTATAAAGGCTGGACATCAATCGGTTGCCGTATCAAAGGTTTGAAAGACGGTAAAGAAAAAACGTACTACGTATACAATAACTGCAGCCACGAAGTTGCTTACCAGGAAACTGGCACTCAAGGCGTTAGCTACACGACTGGTGTTCCTGCAATGATCGGCGCAATGATGTACATGAAAGGCCTTTGGAAGAAACCGGGTGTATTCAACGTAGAAGAATTCGATCCGGATCCGTTTATGGCAGAGTTGAACATCCACGGATTACCTTGGAACGAAGTTCACAACACCAATTTGGAAATGGAATATTAATCCAAACCACATACAAAACAGAAGCCCGGTTTATAGCCGGGCTTTTTGTTTGGCCTCATTTGATCTTTCGGAACTCGTTCTATTGACCTATTTTAAACTATTAGGTACTCCGGTAAATCTTCTGTAAACCTCACCACTTTCGATAACGAAAAAAGGCCCCCGAACGGGAGCCTTTCTATTTTGTAGGTATGGATTAAGCGATTAGAAATTCGAATCGCTATCTGTATCCCACCATAAGCGCGTGCTAATTTTATCACCACCCTCGTTCATCGTTGCCACAGCTGCAGCAACACCGGTAGCATTGTTAGTGCGTTCTGATTCAACGAACGGCATACGTTTGATCCATTCGTCAGCCGGGATAACACCCCAGTCAGAGCTGCTTGAATTTTGGTACACATGAGGCAATTTAGGATAACCTGTACGACGGAAATCAGCCCATGGTTCGTTCGGGTTTGTGAAACCGGCGATCCATTTTTGAGTGATGATCTTTTCCAATTTTACTTCGTTAGTTGCATCATAGTCCCAAGCAACAGTTACGGTTGAACGAGAAGTAAAGTCGTTGATCGTACCGTCGCCTTTGCTATCATAAACAGCATCGTTATAATCGATGGGTGTACTTGTGTTATCAGCTAAATACTCGTCAACACCACCTGCTCCCCATTCAGCGAATGAAGCACGAACACCAGCATCGTAGTTTGCACCAGCATCGCCGGCACCATCCCATCCACGTAAAGCTGCTTCAGCTAAATCGAAGTTAACTTCAGCTGCTGACATGTAAGGACGAGACTCGATTGTTGCAAAACGATCGTTAATCATAGAATAGTCAGTATGGTCTCCTTTCGCAGTCAAACTAGCACCTGCACGGATACCTTTATAAGGATATTCAGCGTGATCTGAATAAACAGAAGCATCTGTTGTAGCAGGTTGGAAATATTGATCGATACGTGGGTCTTTCAAACCAACGAGGAATGATTCCATTGCGGCAGACATACGAGTATCACCCCAACCGAAACAGATAAGAGACAAATACATTTCTGATCCGTATTGAGAAATATAGAAGTTGTCGTCATTAGTCGTAATCAATCCGGCAGGATCAGCAATTGCCTCTTCACCTTGTTCCTTAGCTAAGTCAGGATCAATTTCTGAAATACGAATCGCTAAACGTAAACGCATTGAGTTAACAACTTTTGCCCATGCTGTAACATCTCCGTCGAAGCTTGCGTCGAACTTTGCTAAACCTGCGTATTCAGCATTATCTGCAAAAACAGCTTGGATATCATCCAAATCACTGAAGAATGCATTGTACAAATCTGGTTCGCTATCATAACTAGCACCTGACTGACCGTAAGTTGAGTAGATTACAGGACCATGATAGGTAGTCAAACGAGACACACTTAATATACGAATCAACTTAGCCCATGCAACGAAAACATCGTAACCACCTTCTTGAGCAATATCGATAACCTGACTGGCAGGAGACATTACATTGTTATAAACCCGATCCCAATAGCTGTTCCAGGTAATATAGTAAGTCGTATTGTTCACACCACCTACGAAAGGAGTCGGTGTAGCCATATAGTTACAAAATGATTCTGCAACAAGGTTCTCTTCAACTTGATGACCGAAAATATTCGCCAACAACGACGGATAGAACGAACCAATGTGGTTGAAGTCCTGAGTCAGTGACTCATCGGTAATCTCGTAAGGATTAACGTTAGCACTTTCAAAGCCATCAGTACACGCATTGGCAAAGAGTGCGACAATAAATATGAATAGTATTTTTTTCATGATTCTTCAGAATTAGAATGTTACTTTAAGATTGAAACCATAAGTTCTGGTAGCAGGAACACTGAAGTTGTCCAATGATTGAGATTGCAAATCAGTACTCATACTCAATTCAGGATCGAACGGTGCCTTTTTGTAGAAAAAGAACAAGTTGTTTCCAACAACCGAGAATGAAGCATTCTGTAAAGGTAATCCCAATTTTTGTACGTTAAAGTCATAGGTAAGAGCAGCCTGAGTCAAACGAATGTTTGTTCTGTCGTACAAATAAGCTTCTGTGATACCGTTACGACCACCAACAGTATTGTAATACAATTGTGGATCAATTTGAGTTACAGCTGTTGAACCTTGAATCCCGTTGATTGCTACATAACCTTGGTCACGAGCATCGGCAGTACGTTGGCTTACACCATAAGAATCCAAAATTGCTTCGGTTTGGCTGTATGCTTTACCACCAATTTTTGCATTAACCAAAAAGCTCAAGCTAAAGTTTTTATAATCGAAGTTGTTACTCCATCCCATGCTGAATTTAGGATCTGCTTTACCCAGGTAACTTGGAGTATCAGCTGAAGTTTTCAGAGGAGCACCAGTTGTTTCATCCAACATGATTTGACCGGCATCATTTCTTTTGAATTTCGTACCGTAAATATCACCAATAGAACCGCCTGTATAAACACGAGAGTAATATCTTTCAGAAGAACCCAAGTCGATGTATTTATCAGGTTCGCCAGGATATAATTCAACAACTTTGTTATTATTCTTCGAAAAGTTCAAAGTTGTATTCCAGTCGAACTTACTTCCGGTTACCGGTTTTGCGTTCAATACGATTTCAACCCCTTTATTTACAATTTTACCAGCGTTAAACCATTCGCTTGTATAGTAATTGTCTTGTTGTGAACCTGAAAGAGGTCTAGACAATGCCTGGTTTGTACTTGAAATATAGTAGTAAGTAAAATCAAGACCTAAGCGACCATTGAAGAATCTCCAGTCAGTACCCAATTCATAGTTAACCAATTGTTCCGGTTTTGCATCGGTGAAAGGTTTCACAGTGTTCCGGTTAACACCACTGGTTGTGATGGTGTGGTTAACCATGATCTTACCCCAAGGGATTTCGTTGTTAACCTGAGAAGCAGATGCACGTACTTTGGCAAAAGTAATGAAGTCCGGCATTGTTACCATTTGGCTCAGGATACCTGTCAAACCGGCAGCAGGGTAAAAATATGATTCGTTACCTGTCAACGCCAAATTAGAAGACCAGTCGTTACGTCCTGACAAGTCAAGGAACAACATATCTTTATAACCAAACTGTAAGTTTGCAAATGCACCTTCTTTAACTGTTTTACCACCGTAAATTGATTCAATCAAAACATTTGAAGGAATGTTCTGGAAGTAGAATTCATTCGGGTAACGCAGTGCGTTTGTACCGTTGTCAACGCTAATACCATCACCATAAACTGATTCCTGGTAACTAGCACCTAAAACAGCATTCAAGCTTAAATCACCAAAGTCATTTTGGTAAGTGAAAATACCATCCGTGTAAAGCTGCTTGTCGTCGTATTTTTTGTAGTTCCAACGACCATTTGTAGAAACGTTTACTTTGTTACTACCTGCATAATATCTTTGATCGAACGATTTGTTTGCATAGTCGTAACTACCACGAGCCTGGAATTTCAACTTGTCTGTAATTTGATACTCAATGTTCAAGCTAGCAATTACACGCTTGGTCATATCTAATCGAGGTTGTTTGTTGATTACCCAGTATGGGTTTGACTGGAAGTGGTCACCTTCAACAAACCATTCTTGCCAATTCATGTTACGATCAGTTCTGAAGTACTGATAGTTATCTTTGTAATAAGAAAACGGTTGAGCACCTAAACTGGAATCACTTACTGGTTCTGCACCACTTCGTGGGAACAAATATAAACCAGTCAATGGGTTCAAATAGTAACCTGCATTAGCACGGTTCTTTGTACGTTCAGAAGTCAACATCACGTTTGAAGTCAATGTCAATTTATCATCAAGCATTTTAGCTGATTGCTTGAAAGTAATGTTGTGACGTTGGTAGCTGTTATTTGGAATTACACCACCTGCGCCTGTATTACCATATGAGAAATAAGTAGACATTTTGTCGTTACCACTACTAATGCTCAAGGTATTAACCAAATTATATCCTGTATCGAAGAAATCATCAACATAGTTGCTTTCGTAATTTCCAGGAGTATACGACCAGCTTTCTGCTGCACCATCTACAGAACCATATTTGAATTGCAAGTCTGGTTTCTCCATTACGCTCTCGAAAATTGCACTTGAGTTGAAAGAAACAGTTGTCTTACCTTCTTTACCTTTTTTAGTGGTAATGATGATAACACCGTTAGCTCCTTGGCTACCATACAAAATAGCAGCAGTAGCACCTTTCAATACACTGATGCTTTCGATGTCATCCGGATTCAACTGAGAAAGACCGTCACCTTCGTCAGTTCCACCCCACATACCTGATTGTCCACCTTTATTGTTCACCATTGGAATACCATCGATAACGTAAAGCGGATCACTTACTGAGTTAACTGATTTACTACCGCGCAAAACAGTACGTGTAGAACCACCGGCACCTGAAGAACTCTTACGAATCTCCAAACCCGCAGTTTTTCCACTCAACCCATTCATAAAGTTTACATCTCTGGCTTTCATCATGTCATCACCGCTAACTTCCTGTGATGAATAAGTCAAAGTCTTAGCTTCACGTTTAATACCCAATGCAGTAACAACAACTTCATCTACAGCAATGTTGTTGCTCTTCAGTACAACATCAATGCTTGTTCTACCGTCAACAGGTACTTCCTGCATCTCGTATCCCACAAATGAGAATACCAATACTGCACCCTCCGGGTTTTGCAGGTTAAAGGTATAATTACCGTCAAAGTCGGTTGCTGCACCATGCGTGGTACCCTTCTCTAACACTGCCACGCCTGGCAATGGTTCATTGTCTCCCTCTGAGACAACGCGCCCTGAAACGGTTGTTTGTGCCATTGCAGACACTGTGCCTAGCAGGACGAGCACAAAAAATAATAAGGACAACTTCTTCATAGTTTGTTCAATTTAAAAGATGAATACTGTTTGATTCATAGAATGTTATCTGTTATGAGATTTATTTGTTAAGCGAATGTTACCGCACACATTCAACAATACGGCCAATATATTCCTTTGGTTTGTTATTTTCACTGATTAAATTTTGGAAATAATTAGCTTGTCATCTCGCTGTTCAATCCGGGCATTTACGATTTCTGCAACGACATTTAATACCTCAAATGCAGAATTTTGCAGATCTAAATTTCCCGAGAATGTCTCATAGGCTAATGCAGGATCATCCAAGACAATCTCTACATCATAATAGCGTGCTATCTTTTTAACGATGTCTCCTAAAGGCTGTTGTTCAAAAACAAGATAGCCATCACGCCAGGAGGTATATAATTGCGTGTTTATTTTCTTTTCTTCCAATCGTTCAGTATTGGCATTATAGCTGGCTAAAGTTCCAGGAGTAATACTGGAGCTTAAACGCCCCAGTATTTTATTGCCTGCATATTCTATTTCAACCGCTCCTTCAACCAATACGGTATTAATTAATGAATCGTCGCCATAAGCACTGAGATTGAAAATAGTTCCCAATACTTCTACGTCAATATCGCGCGTGTTTACAATAAACGGATGTGTTTTATCGTGCGAAACCTCAAACATCGCCTCTCCATCAAGATATACTTCCCGCTTTTTTTCCGTAAATGATGCCGGAAAGATCAATCGGGATCCCGAATTAAGCCAAACTTTCGTTTGATCGGAAAGTATTATTGTCGTCCGTTTTCCGTAAGGGACAATTAGTGTATTCAATGCAACTTCCCCCAAAGCAAGTTTTTGATTAGCTGCCGCTACTGAATCAATCGTAATCGCACTACCATTTTGGAGATATTCGATATTGGACTTTCGTTTGTCGATTTCGATAGCCTGTTCCGCCAATACTAACCGCGTATTTGTAACAGACTTTACAGAAGGTGCATTTTTCGCAAATTTCTCCAAATCTGATTCCTGATTCAAAAAAATCGCGGAGGGAACAGCTAACAGACCAATAAAAACCGCAGCCGCGGCAATACGATAAAACTGAATGCGGCGTTTATAGGCATTGATAGACTGATCAATCCTCAGTCCTAATGATTGCTTTTGTGATTTACCGATAAATGCGCGATTTCTAAACAAAGCGCGATAAATAATGACTGCAAGCTTAAACTGCTTGTCATTATTTATATCCCCAGATTTGTCAAACTTGTCTGCCAACTCAGCGACAAGTCTGTCATCGGTCAAGATATCTTCTGCTTTTTTTATATTTTTCGCCATTATCGAATTATTACAGCTTAAAAATGTCAGTTTCCTGATCGTTTATAAGCCATAAGCACCATAGGTGAAAAACATAGACAAGAAAATGTAACTTTTTTTACAGATTTTTAACCGACACTACATAAAACACTAATAATAAACACCTTAAGACGAATATTTTTTTCTTCATTTTTTTTGCTTCATTGTTCGTGAAACTAGAATTCAACCCGAACATTTAGCCCAAAAGAACGTGTCGAAGGAACACTAAAACTATCAATTGCCTGATCTTCAACTAAGGTATTTAGTGTAATTTCCGGATCGAAAGGGGCAGCTTTATAGAAAAAGAATAGATTTTGTGCAATCAAGGAAAGCTGAACCTGTTTTACCCACCCTCCTGATAGCGATAAGAGGTATGAAAAACGAAGTTGCGATAAGCGAACATTATCACGGCTGTAGGTATAAACCTCTTTAATTCCAGTTCGCTCACCAACAGTGGTATAATATAGCCAAGGATCAACCTTCTGAACTAAGGTTCCGTCGGGTAATACGGCGTTTATTGAAACTCCCCCGTTATCGCGAGCTATTGCCGAACGTTTACTTACTCCATAGCCATCAAGCATCGACTCTGTCTGACTAATAACTTTTCCTCCAAATTTACCGTTGATCAAAAACTCAACCGAAAAATTACGATAACTAAACCGATTACTAGTTCCCATGCTCCATCGCGGATTTGAATTACCAATATATTCAGGCTTTTCACTTCGAGGTATACTGCCATCCTCATTCAGCAAAATCCGGTTGTTTTCATCCCGCAGGAACTTGTAAACGTAAAGGTCTCCAAACGAACCTCCCTCGTCGATAATTAACTGATAACCCTCATTTTCGGAAAGGACTATCGGCTCTTTCAAATCTTCGTGCAATTTGACGATCGTGTTTTTATTCTCAGCATAATTAATTCTTGTCAACCATTCAAAATTTGTAGTCCTGATTGGCTTCACATAAGCCGTTAATTCCACGCCATCATTTGTCACCTTTCCGGCATTCACATAATAGGTTGAGTATCCTGAGCCTGAAGGTGCAGGTAACTCGACAAACTGGTCACGACTAATCAAATTATAATAGGTAAATTCCACTCCCAGCCGATTGTCCCAGAATTTCCAATCGGTACCCAACTCAAGGCTCCTGATTTTTTCCGGTCTAAGGTTATCAAACGACTTGGATGTGTTGAAGATAACTCCAACACGACTGATACTGTGTTGCGGGTTAACACGATTAAAAGGTACTTCGTTGGAAACTAACGAAAGCGAAGTTCTCAATTTCCCGTAACTGATAAAATCCGGCAACTTTAAAATATCTGTAACAATCCCGCTCAAGCCAATCGAAGGGTAGAAATACGAATCATTCCCCGTTCCATATAAACTGGACGCCCAATCGTTCCTGCCCGAAAAATCGAGAAACAACTTATCATCGTAGTTCAACTGTAAATTACCAAACACCGCTTCCTTGATTAAACGGCTGCTTAATATCGAATTCACAGTCACATCATCATCGATGTTCTGAAAATAAAACTCGTTGGGATATTTAAGGCCTATTGTTCCTGTATCAACCGTTAAGCCCTGGCCAAGTGTACTTTTTTGGTAACTGGTTCCCAGTATTGCATTAAATCTGAATTTTTTCCAACTGTCCTTATAAAACAGTATCGCATCGCCGTAGATCAACTCATCGTTTATTTTGGTGTAAACCCACCGACCATTTGCATCAACATTCGTGATGTTAGAACCAGCCTTATGCTTTTCCTCAAAGGTTTTCACCGCATAATCGTAACTTCCCCGCAGCGCCAAATTAAAATGATCGTTAAAACGAAAACTTACATTAACGTTTCCAATCAATCGCTTAATCAAATCTTCGCGTGGTTCATTATTTATGATCCAATAAGGATTGGATTGAAAATGGTCCTCTATAAACCAGTTTTGCAGATACATGTTACGCTCTGCATTGAACACCTGATAATTATTGGCATACTGAGAAAAATCCCGTTCCCGTGGAAAAAGATACATACCGGTTAGTGGGTTCAGATAATAGCCAGCCATATACTTATTAGCAGCCTGCTCGTTTATCAGCATGATATTAGAACCCAACTTTAATCGGTCATTTAACAAATTACTTGATTGCTTGAATGTCAGGTTGATTTTATCATACCTATTTTTCGGAATTACCCCTTGCGACGACGTACTGGAAACCGATAAATATGAGGTTGTCCGTTCATTTCCGCCACTCAATGTTAGCGTGTTTACCCAGTTCGTCCCTTTCTGAAAGAAATCTTCCACATATCCTTTCGCATACTTTCCCTTTTCATACGACCAACTTTCGGCAGCTCCACCGTCTGCACCATAATCGTATTGAAGAGCAGGCAAATCCCGAACAGACTCAACAGTCATATACGAACTCAGCGTAACTTTTAGCGCTCCAACTTCCCCTTGCTTTGTATTAATCAAGATAACACCATTAGCTCCCTGGCTGCCGTATAATGCTGCTGCATTGGCGCCTTTCAGAACGGTAATACTCTCAATATCGTCAATATTTAACTGCGATAATCCATCTCCCTGATCCCCGCCGTCAAACAACCCCAGTTGCCGACCTTTGCTGTTGACCATCGGTATGCCGTCGATTACAAAAAGAGGCTCACTTGAAGTAGATAAAGATTTATTTCCCCGCAAAAGAATTTTTGAGGAACCTCCGTAACCTGAAGCACTGCGACTAACCTCCATCCCGGAAACTTTACCTGAAAGCCCATTCACGAAACTATATTCGCGACTTCCAATATCATTGTAATCGATTGTTTGTGTGGCGTAGGTTAACGACTTCTCATGCCTTTGAATCCCTAATGCTGACACCACAACTTCCTCAACTCCAAAGTCGTCATTTAATAGTACAACATCGAAAACATTCTTCCCGGTTACGTTGCCCTGCACCGTTTTCATCCCAACAAATGAAAAAGAAAGAAAAGGTGTATCTTCCGGTATCTTCAAACTATAGTGACCATTCCATTCCGTTGTTACACCGATATTTGTTCCCGGTACAACCACAGATACCCCAACCAACGGATTTCCACTTTCATCGGTAACGTTACCCTCAATAATCTTCTGTCCAAACTCAATGCCCGAACCAGAATTGAGACTTCCATCCCGCTCCTGATCTTTTAGGATTATAATCTGACGATCGAATATCTTGAAACTTAAACCAGTTCCCCAAAGTGCTCTTTGCAAAATTTGATCAACCGGTTGATCATCCACATCCAATTTTACTTTTCTGCTTAGATCGACCTGACTATCATTGTAGAAGATAATATACTCACTCTGTTCCTGTATGAGCTCAAAAACCCTTTTCAGACTTACGGATTTGTAATGAGCCGTAATTCTGTCATCCTGGGCATGTAATAAAAGAGACATGCCAATTAAAAAGAACAATAAGAGTAAAGCTTTTAGATTCATACCGTTAAGTACACACCAAGTTGCACATCATCATCGTATACAAACAAGACTTCGTCAAGTCGGTTCAAAATAGCGAACAAATTGAAAGTCTCAAAATCCTAAATTTCAAATCGATCTAATAATCAGCAGATGTAGCTTCACCGATTAGTTTCTCCTTCCCTGTTATATTGGATTTTGTTTTTCCCGAATAAGCAAAGCTCCGTTATCGTCAACGACTTCTTTTCCTGTTATCTCAGTTATAATCTCGATGACTTCCCGTGCTGATCCCTTCAAATCAAGATAGCCTGAAAACCGTTCCGATTTAAGATCTTCATTTTCGAACTTAACCGGAACATTATAATAACGGGACAATCGCTTTGCTATACTTTCCAACGTTGCGTTCTTTAAGCTCAAATAACCATCTTTCCAGGAAGTATAGTCCTTCGGATCGACCTCGTATTGCTTCAACTGATGATCTTCGGCTTGTAAATCGGCTTTCATGCCCGGAACCATCTTCTGTTTCCTTTTAAAGCCGGGGATTGCACTTTCATAACTTAGCTCGACCGATCCCTTCACTAAAACAGTACTAGACACATCCTCATCTGCGTAAGCTGTAACGCAAAATACCGTTCCCAATACCCTCACGTCCAAATTCTTGGTCAAAACAGTAAATGGTCTTGCTGCATCATGACTAATCTCGAACATTGCCTCACCCTCTAAAACAACTTCGCGTTTGTTTTTTTCAAAATGTCCGGGATAAGTTAGTTTCGATCCCGAATTGAGCCAAACCACTGAACTGTCGGGCAGCAGAACCCGACTTCGGCGCCCATACGGCACCACGATCATATTATAGTTTCTCTCAAAATCTGATTGTTGAAAACGGGAATCGGAATTTGGCAGCACCACAGACTTCCCTTCTGATGAGACCTCAACTTCGTGTCCATCCGATGAATAAGTAATTTCTGAACTTTGCGCTCCAATTTCATACGATTCTCCCTGGGTTAAAAACAACTTTGTGTTCGTTGTCTGATCGACTTGAACGCTTTCCGCAAACTGTCTGATCTCTGATCTGTTTGATGTTTTAAAAAACCAGGTCACACCAAGAACCAAGACAAACATTGCAGCAACTGCACTCCACGTCAGTACTCTCGAAAATCGCTGTCCCCGAATACTTGCCTGAATACGTGCTTCTAAATCACTACGTTCCTGGCTAGTAATTTTTGCCCTTCTTTCAACCAAAACATCCAGAATGTCAACCGCCAAAAGCTCCTCTCGGCCAGCTTTGTCTCCAAATCCCTGTTTCCTTTCTTTCAATTTCTGAAGAACGTGATCATCAGATAAAAGATCTTCTGCATGTATATTTTCACGATCGTCTCGCATAGTTTATCGAACAAAGGCCGCTTAAAAGTCAGTTTAGTTGAGTACGTCCTTTCATTAAAACAAAGAAAAGGATAATATCTTTCCCTTCAAGTTGTTCGCGAATAGTTTTTATCGACCGGTATACCGATGTGCGTACTGACTCAACAGAAATATCCATAATCTCCGCTATTTCGTGATAAGGCATCTCCAATTGAAACTTGAGATTCAAAATTTCGCGCTGCTTCTCGGGCAATTGACCAATTAATTGATTGATCTGATTTAGTTGATCTTGTTGTTCTTCATTTTCGTCTGAATCGGTCTCGTGTAACTCATTTCCCGTTTCCTGAGTCAAATTTTCAGAATAAACCAAACGCAAATTCTTTTTACCCGAGGCAAGCACTTTACGCTTTAGTGATTTGAATAGATAATTTCGGATGTTATCGTTCTCTGCCAAATTTTTGCGGTACTTATACAAATCGAAGATTAGATCGTGAATACAATCTTTCACCAATTCCCGATCTCTGCTGTATACCATTCCAAACGAAAAAAGGATATCTGCATAACGATCATAAAGCTCCTGAAAAGCCTGAGCATTTCCAGCCTTAATTCTTTTCCAAAGAAAATAATCGTGATTTCCCTCTTTGAGCATAAATCGTTTTACTGTGTTTGGCAAATTGATAAACTTTCCACCTTCCTTTTGGTTCAACCCAACGAAAAGATGTAAAAATTAAACTTCCTCAACCGGATACAACTATTTTTCATTCATTACTCAAATACCGATCTATTCAACCCTAACAAATAACTGTCGCCTGTCTCGAAGCGGTGAATTTATAAGAATTTGGTCAACTAACCAACTAAACAGCCAAAGATGTGCCCGCAAACACAAACAAACACTTTGCAACAAACACTGAATTAAAACAAACAATTCGACAGCTCAACTCAGAAACACCTACCACATAACGAGAATACATCGAAAAAACACAGATTTAGCATCCTCATCAAGAAGCAGCTATAACCTGCAGGATATCGACCAGGTGAAGCCAAAACTTCTCTGTTGTTTTAATATGAATTCGTTCATCCGGAGAGTGTGCATTTCTTACCGTCGGGCCAAATGAAACCATATCCAAATCGGGATATTTTTCCAAAAACAAGCCGCATTCCAGACCAGCATGTATTGAGCGAACAATGGGCTCTTGATCAAAAAGACGCTTGTAAGACTCTGCCGCCACTCCAACAATATAACTACTCGGGTTTGGTGTCCATCCCGGATAACCATCTGAGTGTTTAACCTCGGCTCCGGCCAATTCAAATACTGACCGAACCATCTGCGCCGCCATGGTCTTACGGCTCTCCAATTCGCTCCGTTGGCTGGTTGTTATCTGCACCTTGCCGTTTTCGATAAATTTCACGGAAGCCAGATTAGTCGAAGTTTCAACCATATCCTTCATCCGGTTGCTCATCTCAAGAACCCCGTGAGGACATGCCAGCAAAATATTCAATAGTTTTTCCTGGCTCGACATGGTCATCACTTCCTCCGGTAAAGTAGTAGAGTTATGGTCAATCACCAGATTTGGTTCTGTCCGCTCAAACTCGAACTCAACATCCGATGCAAAAATATTGAGTTCGGCAACCAGGCTTTCCTTTTGAACTGATGGCACAATAATCATTGCCGAAGCTTCGCGTGCGATTGCATTCCGAAGATTTCCTCCTTCAAATTCAGCAATTCGAACTCCAAAATCCCGAACAACCTGCCACAAAAAGCGCGCAAGAATCTTCACCGCATTACCACGCCCCTTGTTAATATCATCTCCTGAATGGCCTCCCCAAAGTCCTTTCACGATAATCTTTAATGCAAACGACTTACCCGGCGTCTTCTCCTTTTCGATCTCCAGTTCGGCTACTGTATCCATTCCCCCTGCACATCCGATAAAGATCTCACCATCATCTTCCGAATCCAAATTCAAAAGGATTTTTCCGCTTATAAAATCCTGCTCAAGAGCAAAAGCTCCGCTTAACCCAGTCTCTTCATCTACGGTCATTAAGCACTCGATCGGTCCATGTATCAATTCCGGATCAGTCAACACAGCCATTTGTGCGGCAACACCAATTCCGTTATCAGCCCCCAAGGTTGTACCGTCAGCCTTCACCCATTCGCCATCAACGACTGGCACAATCACATCTGTCTCAAAATTGAAGTGCTTTTCAGTATTCTTCTCACATACCATATCCATATGTGCCTGTAACACCACCGTCGGAACATGCTCCTTACCGGGACTCGCCGGCTTACAGATAAGCAGGTTTCCAATTTTATCAGTTTTTGCTTCCAAACTATGCGTTTTAGCAAAGTCCATTAAAAAATGACGAATGCGCTCTTCCTTCTTTGAAGGACGAGGAACCTGACATATCGCTTCAAAATAATTCCAAAGTGGTTGCGGGGTCAATTTCTCCAATTTTCTCATAATCTCATTTCTAATACCCTTATAAAATACATTCCATTAAATGTAATCTGTCAAAGTTAATGCTAAAATATGAAGAACAAATTCTCTCACCCGAATGATTAACCCTAATGACACAAAACGTCCATCGGCAATCATCAATTAGCGGAAAAACGGACGGTACACATCAATTTTATCTGTAAAGCTGACTTTTGCCTGTTCTTCAATATCTGATTACTCCTTTCTTTGCCAAAAAAGATGCTGATGGAATCGCTCAAAGAGATATACCGTATTGGACATGGTCCTTCGAGCAGCCACACCATGGGACCACGCCGCGCAGCCGAATGTTTCATCGCTGAAAATGAAAGCGCAGCCAGTTTCGTGTGTATGCTCTATGGTAGTCTTGCCACCACAGGGAAAGGTCATCTGACAGATGCCGTAATTAAAGAAGTTTTTGCAAACCGAAAACTGGAGATCCTCTGGGAGCCCACTATATTTCTACCTTATCATCCGAATGCTTTAAAACTCAAAGCATTCTCAGAACATGGTCAGCTAATCAAGTCGAAAACAACATACAGCGTCGGAGGTGGAGCGATTGTTGATGAAGGCGAATCGGTAGATAAGAAACAAATATACCCCTACTCTACCATGGATGCCATTCTGGACTGGTGTCACGAAAACAGGAAACAATATGAGAATATGTGGAGGAACACGAAGGCGCAGAGATTTGGGAATTTCTACAACAGATATGGCGCGTCATGAAAGACTCCATAAAAAGAGGACAAAGCAGGGAAGGAACTTTACCCGGTGAATTGCATTTACCCAGAAAAGCTTACGCGTTCAAACTAAAAGCGGAAAATTTCAACGGTCCGTTCAAGAAACGCTCCGAATTGTTCTTATATGCCTTAGCGGTTTCTGAAGAAAATGCCGCTGGCGGCCTAATCGTTACCGCACCTACTTGTGGGGCATGCGGAGTTGTACCGGCCGTATTACGTTACTTTAATAAAGTATATAAATCAGACGAGAAACAGGTTTTAAAAGCACTAGCCACGGCTGGCCTCATTGGTACCTTAGTGAAAACCAATGCCTCTATATCCGGCGCAGAGGTCGGCTGTCTGGGGGAAGTAGGAACAGCATTTGCCATGGCGTCGGCTGCAGCAACCCAGTTAATGGGTGGCACCATAAACCAAATTGAATATTCGACAGAAATGGGATTGGAACACCATCTGGGCTTAACCTGTGATCCCGTAGGCGGACTTGTTCAAATTCCCTGTATCGAACGAAATGCCATGGCTGCTGAACGGGCTTTGGCTCATAACACCTATGCTCTGATGAGCGATGGCCGACACCGGATCAACTTTGATGAAGTTGTTGAGACCATGTACCAAACCGGTAAGGATCTTCCGAACACCAAACCAGTCAGGGCGGACTTGCTCGCTATCAGGCCAAAGGAAAACGCTAACGCACGCTTCCATATCCAACAACTTAAGGATTAATTAATCCGATTACATCGATAAAGCCGTCAAAACTATTACCTTTGCGCCCCTCTATTGATAATGAAAGTATTCCGGATATGATAACCGTTTCAAATTTAGCAATTCAATTTAGTAAAAAACCTCTTTTTGCCGATGTAAACCTGAAGTTTACACCAGGTAACTGCTATGGGGTTATTGGCGCCAACGGTGCAGGTAAATCAACTTTTTTACGCCTTATTTCTGGTGAGCTCGAGCCAACCCGCGGTTCTGTATTGATGGGACCGGGTGAACGTCTTTCTGTGTTAAAGCAGGATCACCACGCTTACGACCAATTCTCGGTTCTTGACACCGTTCTGATGGGACACAAAGAACTGTGGCGCATTATGAAAGAAAAAGAAACCTTATACGCAAAAGCTGATTTTTCTGAAGAAGATGGCATGTTAGCGGCTAAATTGGAAGACGAATTCGCTCAAATGGACGGATGGAATGCCGAAAGTGATGCCGCCATGTTATTAAGTGGATTGGGTATTAAGGAAGAATTCCACTATTCGCAAATGGGAGATATGGAAGCCAAAGCGAAAGTTCGTGTTCTTTTGGCCCAAGCCCTGTTTGGCAATCCGGATAACCTGTTGCTCGATGAGCCAACCAACGACCTTGACCTGGAAACGGTTCTCTGGTTGGAGAACTACCTGAGTAATTCTGAAAACACGGTGATTGTTGTTTCCCACGACCGTCACTTCCTCGATAATGTTTGTACTGATGTCATTGATATCGACTTCGGAAAAATCCGTGCATTCTCCGGTAACTATACTTTCTGGTACGAATCGAGCCAGTTAGCACTTCGCCAGCAGGCTGCAGCCAATAAGAAGGCTGAAGAAAAGAAAAAGGAGTTGATGGAATTCATCAGCCGGTTCAGTGCTAACGTTGCAAAATCGAAGCAAACAACCAGCCGTAAAAAGATGCTGGACAAACTGAATATCGAAGAAATTGAGCCATCTACCCGCCGTTACCCTGGAATTATCTTCCAACCGGAGCGTCAGGCCGGCGACCGTATTCTTCGTGTTGAAGGATTGACATATGAAGTCGATGGTGAAGTGCTCTTCAAAGACGCTACATTCACAATTGAAAATGGCGAAAAAGTAGTTTTCCTTGGCAAGGACAACCGTGTCATGACTGCTTTCTTTAAAATTATCAATGGGGAACTTGAACCAACTGCCGGCGAATTTGAATGGGGTGTAACCATCAAAAAGGCTTTCTTACCAATGGATAATACAGAGTATTTCCAGAAGAAAGAAACACTCTATGCATGGTTAGGAAAATATTCACATGACACCAGCGAAGCATTCTTACGCGGCTATTTAGGAAAAATGTTGTTCTCAGGCGACGACCTTCAAAAGAACGTACAGGTGCTTTCAGGAGGTGAAAAAATGCGTTGTATGATCTCACGTATGATGCTGGAACATCCCAACATGGTTATTCTGGACCACCCAACTAACCACCTGGACATGGAATCGATTCAGTCATTCAACAACAACATGAAAGTATATCCGGGGCAAGTTTTGATGGCTTCGCACGACCACGAATTTATAGAGTCAGTATGTAATCGTGTAATTGACTTAACACCAGATGGGGTTATCGACAAATACATGGACTTCGAAGATTATCTGACGGATGAAAAGATTAAAGCGAACCGGGCAGAACGTTACGCGAAATAATATAGAACGAGCATAAACATTCAAAAGGATGGTATCTGATGAGATACTATCCTTTTTTATTTAGGACTAGTCACTAGCCAACTGGTCATAAGCCATGAAAACTTAGTCACAGCCGATAAGTTGAAAAGTTAAACAATTAAAAAGTTCCTTCACATAAGTAGGGTTATTTAATTCAAAAGTGGATGTAGTACATAAAAGCTATAAAACATCAGAATTATGTACTCATACTTATCACAAGCAATCGAAGCAGCTCTAAATGCAGGACAAGAAATACTGGCTATATACAACAACCGCCATTACCGGTTACACGTTGAAATGCGCCCCAATCTAACACCTCAGACCAATGCAGACCAAAACAGTCATAAAGCGATCGTTGAAACATTGGCGAAAAGTGAATTACCTGTATTGAGTGAAGACGGAGAGAATATTGACTACGAGACCAGAAAAGAATGGCAAAAATTTTGGCTGGTTGATCCACTAAACGGAACAAAAGAATTCATTAAACGCAACGGTATTTTCACGGTGAATATCGCCCTGATCGAAAATAATGAAGCAAAACTCGGTGTAATTTATGCACCTGTTACAGGCGAAATATACTGGGGTGGAGAAGGAATGGGCGCATGGAAAGCGGAGCATACAGAAAATACTTCAGAACCGTCAGATCTCATAAAGAACGCAATCAAGCTTCCTCAAAAAAGCAAATCTAAGAACCTGAAAATAATTAGCGGTAGAATATTCAAAACATCAGAAACACAAGAATATTTCAACCAGCTTCGTTCAAAAGCTCGCAAAATTGAATATGTGAATATGGGGAGCGCTCTAAAAATTTGCCTGATAGCTGAAGGCAAAGCTGACATTTATCCTCAACTTGAGCCCTCGATGGAGTGGGACACTGCTGCGGGACATGCAATTGCGAAAGCAGCAGGCAAAGAAATAACTCTATTTAACGAGCCCTCAACCTTTAGCTATAACAAGGAACAGCTAACCAACCCCTACTTTGTTGTTTCATAAGAAACAACAAAGTAGTTAAAACGTGCGTGTAAGACACACCGGTAAAGATAAGCCCCTCAGCACCTCGCTTCGACATAATAAAGACCGATACCGAAAAGCAGCAACCTCGAACACCTTAATTAAGAAATAATAAAATCAAATTAAAAACGGGAAGTTCAATTCTTCGATTGCTGTATTATTAATGGAATTATGTAATTTTAGCCCGCCAATCCCCCAGTCGGGGCTAATTTTTATAAATACAGAAAAAATACGACATGTTCAGATCGCTGATTATTGTTTCTCTCATCCTGCTATTAAGTGGGACGCAGACTTTCCTTCGGGCGCAAACAGATATATCGACAGTAAATGTAGAACGTCTTTCAGATGCCCAGATTAATCAAATAGCCAAAGAAATTCAAGACCGGGGTCTAACCGTTGATCAAGCTACTACATTGGCAAAAGCCAAGGGGGCCTCACAGCAACAGATTGACCAATTAATGATTCGTTTGCAACAAGTGCAAACAACTGGATCAACCACTGGTACAACAATTTCGTCGAAAACTCAAGAAGTTCCAGAGGAAGCAAACTTTTCAAAAGATCAACAGGGTGCGCAAAAACAGGGAAACATGGTAAGCGAAAAAACGCAGCGCATTTTTGGATATAAATTGTTTAATCAGGACAAACTAAGCTTTGAGCCCTCAGTAAACATACCTGTTCCCAACGACTACGTTATTGGAATTGGCGACGAACTGTCAATCAGTGTGTGGGGAGCCAGCCAGCAAACCTATATGCTAGAGGTTGATGGCAATGGGTCTGTCTACATTCCGGACCTGGGACCAGTAAAAGTAGTTGGCCAGAATTTTGCTTCCGTCCGCTCCGGATTAATCAGAAGGCTGTCTGCAATTTATTCTGGCATGAACGGGGATTCGCCGAATACCTTCGCTGAAGTGAGTATCAATAATCTACGCTCTATTAAAGTAAACGTTATCGGAGAAGCGATGAATCCAGGAACCTACACACTCCCGGCAACAGCATCTGCATTTAATGCACTCTACTTGTCCGGCGGACCAAATGAAAACGGTTCTTTCAGATCAATCCGCATCATACGCGATAATAAGCAAATTGCGGAGGTTGACGCGTACGATTACCTGATCAATAACAACACAAAAAATAACATTTCTTTGCGCGACCAGGATGTTATCTTCATCCCTACTTATCACAAACGGGTTGAAGCTGTCGGAGCATTTAAACGAGATGCGATCTTCGAACTAAAAGAAGGTGAAAATGTCAACAAGCTGATCGAATATGCAGGCGGTTTTACCGATAATGCGTCTCAAGCGCGTCTGCTCATTACGCGTTATGCTGAAGACGGCTACAAATTGGAAGATGTCAAACATGATGATTTTTCATCTTTCACATTGAAAAACGGTGATATTATCCGGGCAGAAGAAATCGTAAACGTATTTGAAAACCGTGTAACAATCGACGGAGCAGTATATCGCCCCGGAACTTATGCATTGGATGCAGGTATGCATTTGTCTGAATTATTGAAAAAAGCAGGTGGACTAATTCCCAACTACTTTGCAGAGCGTGGACTTATCGTACGTTTGGATGAAAAATATTTCCCAACCACGATTGCGTTCAATGTGAATGATGTTCTTTCCGGAACAGATGATCCGGTACTCGAAAAAGAGGATCAAGTTATGATTCGGGACATCTTTAGCATCGGTGAGCGCAAAACAATCCGAATCTACGGAGAAGTTATGCAACCTGGAGAGTTCAGTTTCTACAAAAACATGACTTTGAAAGACCTTATTTTTATCTCGGGTGGCATGAAGGAAGCAGCAAGCGAATCATACATTGAAGTTGCTCGACGTAACAGCTATGAAGAAGCAGCCGATTTAAATAATAAGATGGTGAGCCTGTACACTTTTGCAATCAATAGAGATCTCCGCCTTACGTCCGAAGATGAAAATTTCACATTGAAGCCATTTGACCAAATCTATGTTCGCCGCGCACCTTCTTACGAAACTCAAAAAACGGTAACAATCCTCGGCGAGGTAAAATATCCAGGCCAATACAGCATTAGCAGCAAGAACGAGCGAGTCTCAGACCTACTTAAACGTGCAGGTGGTTTAACACCTTATGCATTTAAAGCCGGAGCACGAATGACCAGAAAAGTTGATACTCAAACAAAAGAACAGTTAGCATTAGCAAACCAAATGCGTCTGGAAAGTGATTCTACACTAGAGCAAATTCAATCAATCGGAGCAAAAACACTTGAACTACAGCTCGAAGCGATTTTGGGCAAACCAGGATCTGACAATGATTATACGTTAAAAGAAGGTGATGAAATCTTTATTCCTGTACAATCAGAAGAAGTTTGGGTTAACGGAGAAGTCATGAACCCAGCGGGACTCGCATTTCAAAAAAATAAAACTGCGAAGTATTACATCAATTCAAGTGGTGGCTTTAGCACTGAAGCAACAAAAGGGAAAGTATATGTAATCTATGCTAATGGATCTTCTTCGTCAACGAAACACTTCTTCTTCCGAAAATATCCCAAAGTTGAGCCTGGAAGCCAAATCATCGTCCCTCAAAAACCGACGAAAGAAGGAATGCCTGTGACGACATGGCTAGCTATTGCAAGTACATTCTCGTCTATTGCCATAGCAATTGTAGCTATATTGAAATAATTATTGACTAAGCATGAGTAAGACAGAACAACAAAATACCACCCCTTCTCAAATCGCTGATGACGAAATTGACTTATTAGCAAACACTTTGGCAAGGGAGAAAAACAGTGTTTAAGTTTATTGGCATAGGAATCGTACTTGGCCTTATCTTTGCTCTTTCGAGTCCTAAAGAATATACTGCATATTCAATAATGGTTCCCCAAGGAAACAGTACGTCGAGCGGTATGGGAGGCCTATCATCCCTCGCAGCTATGGCTGGATTCAATTTGGGCAGTGGTAGCACTGCTGATGCCTTGTCGCCAACGATCTATCCTCAAATTATACAGTCCATTCCTTTTCAATTGGAATTGATGAACAGTCAATTTGATTGTCCGGATGTTAATCACCCAATCAGCCTGTTTGAATATTACACAGCGTATCAAAAGGCCAGCATCATTGGCACCATCCAAAAATACACACTTGGTCTACCGTTCGTTTTATTGAGAGCAATCAGAGGCAAACCCAAACAAATAAGTTTGGATAATTCATCAGAGTCACAGCTCATATTACTAACTGCAGATCAGAATGCTGTTCGAGGCATATTAAGCCAACAAATAAGTCTGGATATTAACGATAATGATGGCTATATAACGCTGTCGACCAATTTTAGTGATCCGCTTCTTGCCGCACAAGTTGCCCAGAAAGCACAAAACATGCTGCAGGAATATATTACCAAATACAAGTTGGAAAAGGCTGCTGATCAATTAAAATTTATCCAAGCCAGATATGAAGAAAAGAAAGGTGAATTTGAAGACGCGCAGCACCAACTAGCGATGTTTCGTGACCGAAATAAAAACGTCAGCTCTGCCTTAGCTTTAACTGAGCAAGAACAGCTGCAAAGTCAATATACATTAGCATACTCTGTTTATTCAGAATTAGCTAAACAAGTGGAGACTGCACAAATCCAGGTCAAAGAAGACACGCCAATATTAACTGTAATAGAACCAGTGCAAGTACCCATGTCGAAATCAAAACCCAATCGTCCATTAATCCTTTTTATTTGGATATTTTTGGGAGGAGTTGCAGGTGTCGGCTTAATATTCGGACGCGAGTTCTTCAGTTCTGTAAAAGAAAAATGGCAAACTGAAAATTAGAGTCTAAAAACAAAATACATAAAAAAGCAACAGCCTCTCGTTCTTTACAAGAGGCTGTTATTTTTACTCCCCAGTAACTACTGTTTCTTGTCAGTTTTCAATCCAACATGAAACTCAGTATACTAAAAGCTTTATATTTGCAATCCAACTTTTAACACATGAACACCATTAAACCTGAAGACAAAAGATGGTATGCCATTTATGTGAAAAGCAGATGCGAAAAGAAAGCATGGCAAAAACTCACAGAGAGGGGTATTGAGAGCTATCTCCCCTTGCAACAAAAATTCAGGCAATGGAGCGACCGAAAGAAAAAAGTTGAACTACCC
>QKCF01000194.1 GCA_003246935.1 Sunxiuqinia sp.
GAGTTTTAAGAAGTATCATTCGAATAATGCGTTGATGTTTGCAGGCGAAGAGCCGTTGACATACGATGATTTGAGAATGAACGTTGAGGGTTTGGCGAAGCAATTGAATGCGTTAGGCGTTCAGCAAGGTACAAAGGTTGCAATTCTGAGTGCTAACATGCCAAACTGGGGAATCTCCTTTTTTGCTATTTCGGTGGTTGGCGCTATCGTTGTGCCGATCCTTCCTGATTTTTCAGCAAGCGAAATCAAAAATATATTACTGCATGCCGAAGTTGAATTCATCTTTGTATCAGAGTCATTACGCTCTAAAGTGAATCGCAGCGAGTTTGAAGGTTTGCGAGTTATCTGCATTGAAGAGTTAAAGGAAATCGATGCTAACGGAGAATTGCTGGGGATACCAATAAGATCTGATGAGGCATTTGTTTATGCAGATGTGAAAGAAGAAGACTTGTTGTCAATCATTTATACGTCGGGAACGACCGGTAAATCGAAAGGAGTAATGCTGACACACAAGAATATTGCATGGACGGCTCAGCAAAGTATTCACTTTCAGTATATCGATTCATCGGATCGATTCCTGTCTGTTTTACCCCTATCGCATACCTTTGAAAATACCTTGAAAATACCTTGGGCTTGATTTTCCCGATCATGAATGGTTGCTCCATCGCTTATTTGCGTAAAGCGCCAACTGCTTCGGTGTTGATGCCTGCCTTGCAAAAGGTAAAGCCAACAGTGATGCTGGTTGTCCCGTTGATTATTGAAAAAGTTTACAAAGGCAAAATATTACCGCAAATCAATAGTAAAGCGCTAACTCGATCGCTGTATAAAATTCGTCCTTTCCGGAAGATTTTAAGTCGTGTTGCCGGCAGGAAATTGCTGGAAACCTTCGGTGGTGAGTTGAAGTTCTTCGGAATTGGCGGAGCAAAGCTGGATAATGAGGTCGAACGCTTCCTGATGGATGCGAAATTCCCGTTGGCGATTGGCTATGGCTTAACCGAAACATCGCCATTGTTGGCAGGAGCAGTTGGCCGTAATGTTCGCTATTTGTCTACCGGAGTACCTTTGCAAGGTGTTCACTTGCGTATTGCCAATGCCGATCCGGTTACCGGCGAGGGAGAAGTACAGGCGCGTGGCGAAAATGTGATGAGAGGTTACTTTAAAGAGCCGGGATTGACAAAGGACGTATTTACTGAAGATGGTTGGTTTAAAACCGGCGATTTGGGTAAATTCGATAAAGGCAAACTGTTCATCAAGGGGAGAATCAAGAACATGATTCTTGGAGCCAGCGGCGAGAATATTTATCCGGAAGAAATCGAATCGGTAATCAATCGGATGGAATATGTGTTGGAGTCGTTGGTTGTTCAGCAAAAAGGACGTCTGGTCGCCATGGTGCATTTGAACATGGATGAGATTGAGGCTCGCTTTAAACAAGCCAAAGAAGAGGCTGTGCTGAAATTCAATACCCGTGTAGATGAGATTCTGGAGGATATCCAGCGGAAAGTGAACGATGAGGTGAATAAGTTTTCACGAATTCAGACAGTTGTTTTACAGCCAGTCCCATTCGAGAAGACACCTACCATGAAGATTAAACGATTTTTGTATCATTAAAATAGAGGAAAAAAATCCTGGACTTCGAGGTCCGGGATTTTTTTTGTTTTTATGAAGAGCTTAGAATATTATTCGCAAATGCTATCGGCACCTGTAGAGTCCCAGCAATGCCAGTCTGCATCGCCAAAGAAGTTTTCAGACATGACATGTCCTGAATAATCGGAACGGCTCCATTCAATTTGAGAATCAACGAAATCGGCTGCTGCTGCCGAATAAACATGGATATTCACGTAGGCATCGAAAGATGCATCTTGTAATCCGTAAGTGAGGGTGCTGCCATTAAACAGATTTTCCTGTCCTTCATCGTTCAATTCGCGAACATAAGTATATTGGACAGAACCAACTTCGTCTCCTGTCTTTTCCCAGTCAATCTGAATAACTTCTTCAGGGACGGTCGGACTGTGATAAAGAATCCATTGTCCGCTCTCTCCATCAAGATTTGACGTTCCTTCGAACCATAAAAACTCGTCAAAGGCGTTAATGCCGGTTTTTGTTACGTACATCTGCCATTGGATCTGACTTGTCTCAAGGGTTCCAACTAGCCGTGCTGTATATTGACTGGTGAACCCGTCTACAGTGTATGACCATTGCCACTGATTGTCGTCAATTTTTTGAGGAGATTTACTGAAGGCTGTTTTAAAAGCGGCTACAGGAACGGCGAAAGTTGTTCCAATAATCACATTCCAAAATCCAACCGACACTGCAGAGTAGGTCCAGTTTACATAGGTTGCTTCGGTGTTATTGATGGTGCCCGATTTCGTAGTGTTTGTTAGGTCGCCAAAATCTATAACCATCGATTCGTATGGCGGTAGCGATACCGACTCATTTGTGTCGTCTAGCTCCTTGCAGCCCGTAATTGAAATTAAGGCTAGGAGTAAAGTAAAAATAAGAGTTGCGTTTTTTTTCATAATTATGTGAGTTTGCATTCCAAAAATTAAAACGGTGTAACGGTTAATTTATTGGATCGCACGCAATGACAGAGGTGGATTTTTTCAGTCTAGGAATTGACTTGCTCCAATTCCCTTAAGTCGAGATTTAGTTCTCTGGAAATTCGGGTGTTGTTAGGGAAATAGTAAAGCTGCAGGGCAATCATAGCGATTGCTTCAATCAGAAAGATGTGAATTCCTGTTAATGCAAAGCAAACCAGGAAGAAATAACCACTTCCCTCGATCATTGCAGCACGGACGATCATGGCAGATTGGAATTGCCCAAGTTTCTCATCAGGCCCGGTTGTGTCGATATTGACTAAGCGTTTCTTTGCGATGTACATTCCAGTCGGGATAGCCACTAAAGGCAGAAAGTTTGCGATCAGTAGCAGGTATTCGGTTATTGCTTCGTCAAAATTGCCGATGGCGCCAGTCGTATGAATCAGGGAGAAGCTCATTGTCGAAAAAATCACCAGTCCTAAAATTAAGCCGCAATAGATGATGCGAATGGATTTTAAGGAAGGACGGCTTAGAAAATTGAGCATTTCGTCAGATTTAGGCGTTGCGAGGTTGAATATAACAACTTATTCTGACAAAATAGCTGTTGTAGAAAAGGTTAGGAATAGGCCGTCGGAGACAAGCCGTGCAATGGGGGTAAATGCCGTTTTGTTAGGCCGAATTCTTTTCTTTTAACCCTTTGTGATAATTCTGTGATAAACTCATCCTACCTTTCTTACGTTTCAGAACAAAAAAGCTTGTATGGAAAAGGCATTGATTATTGAAGACGACAGGGATATTTCGGAATTGATTGCTATTCATTTGGCTGATATGAACATGGATGTGGATAAAGCCTTTGATGGTAAAGACGGACTGATGATGGCCCTGAACAATAAGTATCGGTTTATTCTGCTTGATATTCGCTTGCCCGAGCTTGATGGTTTTGAGGTGTGTAAGCGGCTGCGACTGGAAAAAAATAATACCCCCATATTGATGATTACCTCGAAGGCTGAGGAAATTGATAAAGTGCTTGGACTTGAAATGGGAGCCGACGATTATATCTCGAAGCCTTTCGGGATTCGGGAGTTGCTGGCTCGAATCAAGGCAGTTCTCAGGCGAGCAGAACGAACTATGGAACAACTAGATTCGGAGAATGTTGAATTGCGTTATGACGATCTTTATATTAATGTTGGCATGCGAGTGGTCGAATTGTCGGGCGAGCGGATTGAGCTTTCTCCCAAAGAGTTTGATTTGCTGGTTTACCTGGCATCGCACCCGGGGAAAACTTATTCTCGCATGCAGTTGCTGGATCAAATCTGGGGGTATGAGTTCGAGGGCTTTGAACATACGGTGAACTCTCATATCAATCGGTTACGCTCGAAGATTGAACACAACATGAGCCAGCCGGAATACATTTTAACGACTTGGGGTGTGGGCTATAAATTCAGGGAAGCTTAATTAGAAAGGGGAGGATGATGAATACGCTAAAGCCAAAGTTTGTGAATCGCCTGTACTTGCAGGTATCGGCGATATTTTTGTTGGTGTTGTTTTTGTTTACATCAATTGCGATGTACGTCTCAGTGCAGGCTTCCCGTGATTATTCGGTTGAAGTGAATCAGCGGCTGAACCGGGAGCTGGCACAGAATACGGCGGATATGATCAAACCATACATCAAAGATGGGAAGATCAGCGATGAAGCGATTGCAGATATCATGCACTCGATGATGGTAATAAACCCAATCGTTGAAGTATATATACTGGATACAAATGGTAAAATATTGAAATATGTGGCACCGGATAAAGTGGTTAAGTTGGATCGGGTTAACCTGCAGCCAATCCTGGTATTTCTGAATGACCCGGAGCACAGTATCATTTATGGTGATGATCCCCGAAATCCAGGCGAGTACAAAACCTTTTCTGCAACCGAATTGATTGAGAACGGGAAACTCACCGGGTACATTTATATCGTGCTGGCCAGTCAAAAATATGTTTCGAATGCGCAGGCGGTGCTTGGTAGCTATATCCTGGGATTATCGGTTCGTTCTGTTATTATTATCCTGATTATTTCAGCCCTGGTTGGTTTGCTGGCTATTTGGTTTATCACCAAAAAACTGAACCCGATTATTAATGGAATTGATGAATTTCGGAAAGGAAATTTAGCAGCCCGTATTCCTGTAAAAGCCGAAACTGAGATAGATCGCATTGGTTTGGTGTTTAACGAGATGGCGGATACCATTGAGCAGAATATCCAGGAGTTGAAAGGGGTGGATAACCTGCGACGTGAGCTGATCAGTAACGTTTCGCACGACCTGCGTACTCCTGTTGCTTCAATCCAGGGGTATGCCGAGACTTTGTTGCTGAAGCAAGGAAAGATCAGCGAGGAAGAACAGCGGAAATATCTCGAAGTCATTTTCAAAAGTTGCGGTCGTCTGAAGAAGTTGGTGGGAGATTTGTTCGAACTATCCAAGTTGCAAACGCAACAAGTGAAGCCCATTTTAGAGCCTTTTTCGATTGCCGAGCTGGTTTACGATATTGCTAATAAGTACCGCATTATTTCGCAAAAGAAGGGCATCAGCGTGAATACAACCATTGCGAAGAATGTCCCTTTAGTCGAAGCGGATATATCGATGATTGACCGCGTCCTGCAAAACCTGATTGACAACGCGATGAAGTTTTGCAAGGAGGGTGACACGATCAATATCGAGATTGACAGCAAACTCCCGGGGAAAGTGGAGGTGCGTGTGGCTGATTCCGGGCAGGGTATCAGCCATGAAGATTTGCCCCATGTTTTTCAGCGTTATTACAAAGGAGGCGACGGAACAAAAAGTACCGGGCTTGGGTTGGCAATTGTTCAGAAAATTATCGAGCTGCATCATTCCAAAATTCAGGTATTCAGCCAGTACGGGAAGGGGACAACTTTCGTGTTTGATTTGCCGGTTGTTGCTTAAAATGAGATAGAAATAGAACTGCTCTGTGAACTTGTCGTGATAAACTTCTGTGATATTTAGAAATGAAAATTCGATTGCTGTATGGCAGCGATCGGAGTTTTCAACTTAAATGTTAAATGCAGAAAGGAGAATAAAGATGAAACGAATGATGAATGTGCTTTTTTTGATCCTGATTGTGTTGACCAGCTGTGCTCAGGGGACTAAAAGCGGAAAGAATGAGAAAGATTCGCGCTATTACCGTCCATTGACAAAAGCTGAGGAGCGGGTGATTGTGCATAAAGGAACAGAAGCTCCGTTTAGCGGGGAATACGATGATTTTTACGAAGATGGTGTATACGTTTGTAAGCGTTGTGGAGCTGAGTTGTATCGTTCGTCAGACAAGTTTGATGCCGGTTGTGGCTGGCCGGCTTTCGACGACGAAATTCCGGGAGCTGTAACACGCACGCCCGATCCGGATGGTATGCGCACCGAGATTAGCTGCAGTAACTGTGGGGCCCACTTGGGGCATGTCTTCCTGAATGAAGGATTTACTGCTAAAAATACCCGTCACTGTGTGAATTCGATTTCGATGGTTTTTGTGCCGGCGGCCACACCCCCTAAGGCAAAAACGGACACCGCGATATTCGCAGGAGGATGCTTTTGGGGCGTTGAATATTATATGGAGCAGGCACCCGGAGTGCTGGATGTTGAAAGTGGATACATTGATGGACATACGGATGATCCGTCGTACGAGGATGTTTGCAGTCATACAACCGGCTATGCAGAGGCCGTGCGTATTGTTTTCGATCCGTCGAAGACCGATTACGAAACGCTGGCCCGTTTGTTTTTCGAGATTCACGATCCTATTCAGGTTAACCGGCAGGGACCGGATATTGGCGATCAGTATCGTTCGGCTGTTTTTTACCGCACCGAAGAACAAAAGCATATTGCAGAGAAGCTGATTGATATTTTGAAGAAGAACGGTTACGATGTGGCTACCGAGGTAAAACTGGCCACGAAATTCTGGCCGGCCGA
>QKCF01000381.1 GCA_003246935.1 Sunxiuqinia sp.
AAAATAAGAAAGCCGTCAGTGTGTGAAGCTGACGGCTTTTATTGTTTGAAAAAAAACGTGATTCTGTGTGTGTGTTTGAAAAATTTAATTATTCTGAAACAACTTCGAAGTTGAAATCAACAATAACTTCTTTGTGCAATTTGATTTTAGCTGTAAACTGACCAACTTCTTTGATGTTGTCTTCAGCCAAACGGATTTGCTTACGGTCGATTGTGAAGCCTAATGCGTTGATAGCTTCAGCCAATTGAATGGTGTTAACCGAACCGAAGATTTTACCAGACGAGCTGGTTTTTGCACCAATAGTTACTGATTTGCCTTCTAATTGAGCAGCCAATGCCAAAGCTTCTTCTTTCAATTTAGCTTCTTTGTGAGCACGTTGCTTAATGTTTTCAGCCAAAATCTTCTTGGTTGAATTGTTGGCTACAACAGCCATTTTCTGAGGAATCAAGTAGTTACGACCATAACCGTCTTTAACTTTAACGATATCGTCTTTGCTCCCCAGGTTATTAATATCTTGTAATAAAATAATTTCCATTGTGTCTTTCTTTTTCTTATTTCAACATATCAGTTACGAAGGGCAGCAATGCTAAGTGACGAGCACGTTTTACAGCTTTTGCCACTTTGCGTTGATACTTCAAAGAAGTACCAGTAATACGACGAGGAAGAATGCGACCTTGTTCGTTCAAGAATTTTTTCAAGAATTCAGGATCTTTGTAATCCACATACTTGATTTTGTTCTTTTTGAAACGGCAGTATTTTTTCTTTTTGATTTCTACTGACGGTGGAGTCAGATAACGGATTTCACCTTGATTACTTGCCATAGCTTAATTCTCCTTTTCAGCTTTAGATTTGTTTCTTCTTTTTTCTGCGTACTCAACAGCGTATTTGTCCTGTTTGAAAGTAAGGAAACGAATAATACGCTCGTCACGACGGTACTGGATTTCTAATTTTTCAATCATGCTAGGTTCAGCTGTGAACTCAAACATTTGATAGAAACCTGTACTTTTTTTCTGAATGGGATAAGCTAATTTGCGTAATCCCCAGTGCTCTTCATTGACAATCTCGCCACCGTTTTCGGTGATGATGTCTTTGAATTTCTGTACCGCTTCCTTTATCTGTACGTCAGATAAAACGGGAGTTGCAATGAAAACGGTTTCATACTGGTTTTTCATAAAACATCTAATTTATTAAACATTAAAAAATTGCACCTATCTTTTAGGTCGCGCAAAATTAGGAATATTTTGATTCTAAACAAACCATTTTTAGAAGAAAGAAAAGTACAAACGGGATATTGCTTCATATAAATCCAATTTTAAGTTTATATTCTTTCAATAGTTCTTAAGGATTAGTTTAAATAGCCGACCAATTAGTTTACTACATTTGTGGCTCAAATTTGAATTATGGTATTGGAAAAACACCCGAATGCCGAAGCGTTGATTTTTGATCTGGATGGAACTTTGTCTGACTCGCTTCCGGTACACATCGCAACCTGGCACAAGGTATGCGCACACTACAATTGTAAATTTAACGAGAAAATTATAGAAGAGCTAACCGGCATGCCAACCATCCGTTTTGCCGAACGCATCATTGAAGAAAACGGCTTAACAGGAGTCGATCCTCACGAAATGGTGAAAATGAAGCAGGAAACTTTCTGGGAACATGCTTCTCTGTTAAAACCGCACCAGCCGGTGATCGATTTCATGAAGAGTTTTCACGGTAAGATTCCATTGGCTGTCGGAACCGGAGCTAGTCGTCGAAGTGCTGAGGTACAGCTGGAGACATTAGGAATAACCCACTATTTTGATGCTATCGTTACAGCAGATGACGTAACCCACCACAAACCCGAGCCCGAGACATTTTTAAAATGCGCAGAACTGGTAGGCGTAAAGGCTGAAAACTGCCAGGTTCTGGAAGACGGTGTTTTAGGTATGGAAGCGGCAAAAACAGCGGGTATGTTCTTGATTGATGTGCGTCCGATTACTTACGAAAATTTTACCACAGTAGGCTAAGCATTTGACTTTTTTGACATGAAGATCTTTAAACAGCTTTTTATCATCCTCTCAATCAATTTAGCGGGTGATTTAATTAGCAGGTACCTGCATTTACCCCTGCCCGGTCCTATTACCGGAATGTTATTGCTACTCGTTTTATTACTTACCGGAGTTCTGAAAGAGCGTCAAATACGCGACACTGCCGATTTCATGCTTCAGAATATGGGTTTCTTTTTCATCCCGGCCGGTGTTAGTGTAATGATTTCATATCAGGCGCTCAAAGGTTTCTATCTTGAAAGTTTTTTGGTCGTCCTTATCTCTACAATACTGGTAATGTCCGCCACTGCCCTTACAACCCAGTTATTCATTAATTTGAATGAAAAGAAGAATGGAAAACATAACTAACACACACCTTTTCGGCATTTTACTAACGGTTGGCCTTTTCTATCTAATAACGTTGGCCAAACATCGTTCTCGCCAAAACTGGTTGAATCCTCTTTTGCTTTCAGTCATTATTATTATCTGCATTCTAATCTTAGCTGATATTCCCTACGAACATTATATGGAAGGAGGAAGCGTTATTCACTCGTTCCTGGGACCAGTAACTGTCGTCCTGGCATTACCACTATATCGTCAGCGGAAACTTTTAGCGTTACATAAATACTCAATCATGGGAGGTATCATCGCAGGTGTTGCATCAGCAATCTTATCCGTTATTGGTTTGAGCCGAATATTCGGTTTGAATGAGATGCTCGAAAGATCACTTGTTCCCCACTCCGTAACTACGCCAATCGGTATTAGCGTCAGCAACATGCTGAAGGCGACCCAAGGGATCACCATTATCTCGATTATTATTACCGGAATTATCGGTGCTTCAATTGCACCGTTACTTTTAAAATTTTTACGAATAAAACATCCCGTAGCTAAAGGATTAAGTATCGGAGCATCGTCGCATGCCGTAGGGACCACCAAAGCCATTGAAATGGGTGAAACCGAAGCTGCGATGAGTAGTTTGGCTATTGGAGTAGCAGCCCTAACCACCGTTTTAGTTGTGATTATAATGCAAGTGATGGGCTGGTATTAATCAGATACTTTCGTGTCTACCTAAAAAGAAAAACGTCTTTCTGGTTTTGAATCAGAAAGACGTTTTGCTTTTTAGTAATTAGAGCTATAGCCTCTAATCTTGTTCCAAATAGTGCATTAATTCATAAACCACCCGTTCGTGATCAATATTCCGCCCTATAAAAACGAGTGTATTTACAGGCTCTTCGCCGGGTTCTTGAATAGTTCCATCAGCATACGCAACTGCTCCGCCAACTGATTGCACAATGGTTTTGAAAGGTGAATTTTGAACACTCAAAATCCCCTTAATTCGATAAATTTCGCGTTGATTGATCGCGGCAAAGTAGTTAAACCAGTATGTAAATCGTTCTAAATTGATAAAACCGGGAAACTGATGGGTAAAAGTGCTGTATTTTTTCGATTCAACCAGGCGAAACATCACCGGTTGTAAAAGCTTTTCCTCAATCTTTCCACTCACTTTTTCACTAAATTTTTCCAGTGAAAAGGATGTTAAATCACCGTAATTGGTATGTTCAATTAAAGCTGAGCTGTTATAAGCCAGCAGTTGCCGTTCCAGCATCAACAGGCTCTTCGCGCCAATTCCAGCAGTTTTATTAATGATGAGCAGGTCACTTAGGATTACCTGCATTTGCTGCTCGTTTGCGGCCAATTGTTCGTCGCTATGCTGTGCATCAATCAAGCAAATACTGCCTTGCAGTTCGAAGCGCTCTTTCAAATCTTCGTCATCGTAAAATGGTCGAATGACATTGGCCAAATCGGCGATCCCGGTTGTTTCGATTAAAAGGTAATCCAGTTCTCCGGCTTTGTTCGCCAAGTCAAGCAAAGTCAATGAAAATTCGTTCGAAATAGTACAACAGATGCACCCGTTACTCAAATCGAATATATTGTCGGCGCGCATTCCAATAATCAAATCTTGATCGATCGATTTTTCACCGAATTCATTCTCAACAAGAGCGAGTTTCAGGTGTTGGTGCTTCTTTATGACTTCATTGATAAAGGTTGTCTTTCCGGCTCCTAAAAAGCCAGTTACCAAAATCACACGTATTTTATCCATGTTACTCACGAGTGTGGAAATTCCTAACTGAAGGATTGGTCAAAGACTGTATTTCAAACAATAAAAGACTACAGAATGACCATAAATGACGACTAATAAACAGCACTACACTACTCCTGTATATTCATCCGGGCAAAAGGCACTGCATCCTGACCAATGAACTCAGCTTTTAAATATTTGTAATGTCCGGTCATCGCAATCATTGCAGCATTGTCCATGGTAAAGGCGAACTTTGGAATAAAGAGGTTCCAGTGTCGTTTTTCGGCTTCTTTGCGCAACGCATTTTGCAAGCCCGAATTTGCCGAAACCCCGCCAGCGACGGTCACTTCGCGTATTCCGGTTTCCTTGCAGGCCTTCACTAATTTCTTCATCAAAATATCGATGATTGTCTTCTGCAGTGAAGCACATAAATCAGCCTTATTCTCTTCAATAAAGTTTTCGTTTTCCTTTAATTGATCACGCAGGAAATAAAGGAAGCTTGTTTTCAAACCACTGAAACTATAGTCAAAATCTTTGATTCGCGGTTTTGCAAACTCGAACGCTTCCGGATTTCCCTCCTTCGCCAAACGGTCTATCAGCGGACCTCCTGGATAAGGCATGCCCATCACTTTAGCACATTTATCAAAGGCTTCGCCGGCAGCATCATCAATTGTCTGACCAATGACTTCCATCTCCAAATGATCTTTCACCAGGATAATCTGCGAGTTTCCCCCACTAACTAACAAACATAAATGAGGAAATTTAGGCGAACGATTTTCAGCACCATCTTCTTTTAAAAAGTGCGCTAAAACGTGTCCTTGCAAGTGATTAATCTCAATCATTGGCACACCTGCAGCAAGTGCATATCCTTTTGCGAAAGAGGTTCCAACAAGCAAAGATCCCAGCAATCCGGGCCCGCGCGTGAAGGCAATCGCTGAAATTTCTTTCCGGTCGATGCCTGCTTGTTTAATTGCCTGGTCCACTACCGGTACAATATTTTGCTGATGCGCACGTGACGCCAGTTCGGGTACAACGCCGCCATAAGCTTCGTGAACTTTCTGACTGGCAATCACATTCGACAAAAGGTATCCGTTCTTCAAAACAGCAGCGGAAGTATCATCACATGATGATTCGATTCCGAGTATTATTACATCCTTTTCCTTATCCATATTTTTTGGTACATTTTTAGCGGGAAACTTTGACCGATAGATTTAAGAATCCACCGATTTTGGTTTATTTTGCGTCTGAATGAGGGACAAAATTATTAAAAAAACACTCAAAATAGCAGTTTGGTTTATAGGAGTCATTCTCGTATTCCTGTTAGCAACTTATCTGGCTTTCCAAACCAGTGCTGTTCAAACTTTTGTCGTTCGTCAAATCACTGAAAAATTGAGTAAAACACTGGAAACGAAGGTCAGCATTAAACGGGTCGACATTTCGTTCTTCAGTAAAGTTATTTTAAAGGAAGTTTATATTGAAGATCAGCAACAAGATACCTTAGTGTTTATCGACGATTTGATTGCTAATATAGATGTGCTGAACTTCAAAAAGAAGTCTATTGATCTATCTTCTGTAAGTCTGTTAGGTGTGAAGTTTCACATCTCAACCGACAAAAATAATTTAACCAATTACAGCTTTTTACTCGATCACTTGCAAAAAACTTCATCCCCGAAGGACTCAACAAGTTGGGAAATGACCTGCACGAATTTTCTATTTGACCGCGCGCAGGTGGGCTACTCCTACTATCATCAAAATGACAAGAAACTGATCGATGTGCGAAATATCCATCTCGATGTTTCCAACATCATACTCGATAAAGATTCGATCTATTTCCGCATTAATCACCTGAGTCTTGACGATAACAAATTGCTCAAATTGGAGGATTTGAGGGCTAAATTGGAGGATTTGAGGGCTGATTTTACATCGAAGAAAAGATTGATTAAGCTGGAAAACTTGCAAGTCAAAACCAATCAATC
>QKCF01000266.1 GCA_003246935.1 Sunxiuqinia sp.
CTGCCTGATGACAACTCACACATTCAATCGCTAAGGGATCAAATTGCAAATTACTGGCCGACTGATGACACTGAAAACAATCAGCAGTTCGGTGTGCTCCCATCAACGGGAAACGTCCCTGGCGATGCATCTGGGTTATATTTGCTACAATCCAGTTTTTCGAATTATGACACCGATAACAATCCACTCCTACCGTATTGTTGTGCATATCCTGATGACAGGATACACATTCACTTTCGGCTTCCGAAAAGACCAGGCTTTTGTGACAACTTTTGCATTCAACCGATTGATGCGCTCCTTCCAGTTGAAATGGAGTTTGACTGTGATCGAATGTTTTATCCAGCTGCAACAGCTCCCAACTTTCAGGCGAATGGCAGGCTGCGCAATCAATCTGAGGCGACTGAGAAAAACTTACACGGAATATCCCCAACAGTAAAATTAATAATGACAGTCGGCGCATTTAATTTCGGTTTTTAATTTGTATTTCGCGAATGTTCCCTCTTGGTCTTTCACCAATGGGTGACATTTTACACAGGCTGTTTGGACGTGCTGTCCCTCCAGCTTAAAACGGCTTTGGGCATGATCGAAATCAACTGATTTCCAGTCATCTGATCGGTGACAATGGGCACAATTCGTTTCTCCCTTTACCTTAAATTGCCCTCTATGCGGATCACGGTGACAGTTTTCACAGTCTTTACGCAAGCCTGAAAAATACTGTTCAACCTTACTCCCTTCTTCTATAAAGTGACACGAGCGACAGTCCGTTGTTGCATGCTTTCCGGTCAATGCAAAACCGGTTTTCTGATGCTCGAAACTAACTTCCGACCATTCAACAACATCGTGACACAGCTCACAATTTTGTTGCGTCATATATTCCTCCGCAATTTTATCCTGATGAATATTCACATGGCAGTCCACACACCGCTCCCCGATTTGCGGGAACTCCCATCGACTTTCCTTTTGATGACAGGAAAAACAGGGTGTTGCCAAGTGCGCTCCTTCCAGTTTAAATTTCAGTTGACTGTGCTTTTCTATGGTGAACGATGAAGCACTGAATCCGGTTACATCGTGGCATGCCGAACAATCTGGACGGCTCGTTTTTGAGATAAACTGTCCCTTGTGGTAATCGCTGTGGCAATCGACACATCTGGCATGTGCTAATGGAGCAGTTAAGGATTGTTGATGGCAGGATCGGCAATTGACTTGTTTGTGTTTACCTTCCAAGGGAAAGTTCGTTTTCTGATGATCGAAACTCGTCATTCCGGCTACCTGGTGAAACGAATTCTCATTGTGACAGGAAATACAATTCCTCCCGAATTTATTCTGATGCACATCTTCATGACAGGCGGTGCAATTATCAAACTTCACACCCGAAAATTGTTGAAAAGACTTGCCCTGCTGCTCAGTCTTTGGGTGGCATTTTTCACAGGCGAGTTGCTGATGTATACCTTTTAACCTGAAAGCTGTTTTCTGATGGTCAAACTTGATTGCAGGCTTAAATGAATTGAAGCCATGGCAGGAAGCACAATCTGGCGATAGTGTTTGTTGGTGATAATCCTCGTGGCAGGAAAGGCAGTTTTGCGCTAAGCCCAGAAAACGACCCAACTTTTTCTTCAGGTTAGACTGATGAATATTTTTAGACTGATGGCATTCTGCACATTTTATTTGCCTGTGTTTGCCCTCCAATTTATAGCCGGTTAAATCATGATCAAAATTAGCCTCATCGAAGCGAATCAAGTCAAAATTACGTCCATGATGTTCGCTGTGACAGGCAAAACAATCTTTCCCTTTCACTTCAGTCGAAGTATGATAACCTTCACTTTTACTGATCAAACTTTGAATTTCGTCATGGCAAGCCAAACACTTCTCATTTGTCACCTTTTCGCCCAACACATGACACTGGGTGCAATTACTTAATCCTTCCAGCTTTTGATGCGCTTGTGATAACTCGCCCGGAGAAATCTGGGCAAACACCTCCCAATGCACGATCAACAGGAATAATATGTGGCTTAGTTTTTTCAACTATTTTATTTTCTCGAATAAGGTTAGTCCTTTCAAAGTATCGCTCTCCTAATTTTTATGCTTCAGGACGGCATCGCCAAATTTGCGGGTGATTTTTATACCTGCTTTTTCCAAAAACTGGGTAGGCAGTTCACCACCGGCAAAGATGTAGACCAAGTCGTTTTCAATCGTCTTTGACTCTTCTTCTCCATCAACAGCAACGATTACCTTATCCGGCTCAATCCGAACTACATTCGATTGATATAACACCTGTACCTTTCCCGTATTAACCGCCTCATCAATTCGCTGCTTGTTGGCCGGCTTTAGCCTGGAAAAAGTATCCCCCCGATAAGAAAGAACCACCTCGTTTTGCAAGGCCAGCATTAAGGCTGCTTCAATGGCCGAGTCACCACCACCGACCACCAAAATCTTCTTTTCCCTTATTCGTTCCGGTTCCAGTAAGCGATAAGCTACCTTGGGGCTTTCCTCTCCGGGAACATTTAGTTTCCGTGGCGTCCCGCGACGACCAATTGCCAACACAACTTTTCGGGTATTGTAAACCTCTCCCAACAAAGCCGAAATCTCAAAATGTCCGTTCACCCGGCTGATCGATTCGACTTTCACCTGCTCCCGAATAGCAATCTCATGCTCTGCAAGCACCTGTTGCCACAAGGTGAGCAACTCCTGCTTACTGGTTTCGAACAGTCGGACTTTACCATGTAGCGGAAGATCCATCGGTGAAGTCATCACTATTTTTGAACGCGGGAAACTGAAGACCGTTCCGCCCAAAGAATCCTGCTCCAAGGTGAGTGCCTTTAATCCTAACTTTTTAGCGGCTAATGAGGCCGAAATACCGGCTGGCCCTGCTCCAACGATGACAAGGTCATATTCCGCCACCACATTCCGGTCCAAGTTCTTGGCCAGGTTTTCAACGGCCTGACGTCCCTGTTCCACTGCATTGCGGATCAATCCCATTCCTCCGATCTCGCCGGCTATAAAGATCCCGGGCACATTGGTCTCAAAGTTCTGATCAACATGAGGCAAATCCACTCCGCGCTTTAATGTTCCCATGCACAGGGTTATGGCTTGTGTTGGACATGCATGAAAACAGGCACCATGCCCAACACAGCGCGATGCATTAACGGTGGTTGCATGCCCGTTCACTATACCCAAAATATCCTTTTCGGGGCAAGCTAAAATACAGGCACCACTTTGAATGCACGATTTCGGATCTACAACCGGATGAAGCGACACCGGTTCGTAAAGCCCTTCAGATTTTGCCTGTTCAATTTTATCGGTGACCGACCGATTTTGACGCCGAAGTTTACGCAGGTAAAACCACATGATCAATCCGAAGACCAAGGCAACAAAACCGTAAATAATGATATTTTCAGCCAGTGTTTCACTCATATCAAAAAATCCAACGGTAACCAAAAGCCAGCGCAACACCAATATGAACCAACATAATTAACAGCATCACCAAAGCAAAAGGTAAGTGCGCCACATGCCAATAGCGAAATAGGTTTTGCATGGTCAACAATCGGTCAATCTTACGATTTAAACTGATTTCATATCGGATTAAACGCAATAGTTCTTTACGCGTGTCTCTGGCAAAATGGTTCGCGTTCAGCAATGTTCCTATTTGTCGAAGCAGCTTGTATTCAAATAAAAACTTTTTAGCGAAACGCCCGATGCTATTTCCTTTCGTCCGGTCAGGTCGTGACCTTACAGCTTGCAGTATTTCATCGATAAGGAGTGGATTGAGTTGGTATCTTTCCTGCAATAGCTGCTTAAATTCGGCCTTCGTCTTTTCCAGTTCTGTCAAACTCATTTCGCGCCCTTCAATCGTATGCGGAATTTGCAGATAGATATAACGACCAATAATACCACTAACAACGACAGCCACCATACACCAAAAGCTAATGGAAACAATTCCGCCAAATTTAAATGCCGTGTGAAAAAGTACAAGGATTGGCCCCAGCGAGCAGAGGAAAATATGAAATTCGAGCCAGTACTTCAGCACACCCAAACGGGCAAATCGGCGTACCCGCTTCCGAATCATATATATGCTGACTCCGGCTACAATCAACAAGGAACCGACAATTCCCAGCCCATGCCCGATCAGCCCACTTGGCTTCAATAATTGGTGTTGGTCATGGTAAAAGCGGTCTTCAATTCCCAATTGGTAGTACGAATAACCTTCAACCAATAAAAAACAGAAAGTAAACACAACCACCAAGACCATGGCTGTGCGAAAAAACAGACGCAACGTTCGCCGCATTTTTTCTTTTTAAAACGCCGGTAAAAATCGGTTTAGTCTGTCACTAGTTTTATAACAGCTTTCTCGCTAAAATCAGACAAGGTCTGGGCAGAAAGATTACTCCCGATTGGAATAAAAGCGGCTCAAAATCGATCCGTCATTCACCTCTTTTGACAGCGACTCGATCGTACTTTTCGGTACATCCAGCACATCCAGCAGGATCAAACCATCTAGGCAATTATTGAATAAGGGGTCAACATTGAAGCCAACAATCTTCGCATTCAGTTTAATGTACTTCTTCAATAACACGGGCAAACCGGTATTGAGTTCATCCACATCGCCGATAAACCGATCCAGCATATTGATATCTCCCAGATTTTCCATGATGACATTGATGTTGGCATCTTCAGTTTGGAACTTGAAAGCTTTACGTGGTTTGATATAGCGAGCCATTTGCCAATCGAAATGGTGCGTCATGATAAATTTGATAATGAGCTCTTTCGATATTTTCGAATAGTTATTACTGATACTCACCGGCCCGATGAGGTAACGATACTCCGGATTTTTCAACAGGAAGTACAAAATACCTTTCCACAGCAGGAACAACGACATAGGCTGTCGCTGGTACTCTTTAACCACAAACGAGCGGCCCAACTCCAGCGACTGTTGCAACACCGGTGCAAAACTCTCCTTCATCTTAAACAGACTCTGCAGGTAGAATCCCTCCTGTCCATAGTCGTGCAAAATGTCGGCACCTTTGCCAATGCGATAAGCGCCCACCAGTTTTTGAGCATCGTCGTCCCAAATAAACAACTGGTTATAGTAAAGGTCGAACTCGTCGAGGTCGAGGCTTTGATTGGTTCCTTCACCCACTTCGCGGAAGGTAATCTCGCGCAACCGACCAATTTCGTTCAGCAGGTTCGGTATTTTTTGCGACGGACAACAGTAAACCGCGAAATTTTTCAACTTAAACAAAAAATGCTCTTCGCTCAATTGTCCGATCTCTGCCTGAATCAATTGGGGATCGGTCTCAGGAATAATATCTTCAACCTTTGGCTGGCGTTTCAGCGAGTAGTTGAAAAAGCGCTTCACCTCGATGCTGCTACACAAACTATAGGTTTTGGCACGCAGATAACGGCCAAACTGGTATATCTCTGGGAAGTTCGCCTGTTCCTTTACCGAAATAGCCGAGCCAATGCGGATTTTCACCAACTTGTTCTTCTTATTCAGCAATTCCGATGGCAACTTGGCCGTGCGCAAATTAGGGTGAATCTTACCAATCAAATGGAACAAGCGACTATTTTTACCAATGAAGTGCACCGGGACAACCGGAACCTCTGCTTTCTTAATAAACTTCAACACCGGGTACTGCCACTGACGATCGGTAATTTTATTTTCGGCATCGTAACTCGACACCTCGCCTGCCGGGAAGATGCACAAAGCTCCACCTTTTTTCAAATGTTCGTAGGCATTTTTAATCCCGCCAATGCTCGACTTGGCGCCTTTATGATCTTCAAATGGATTAACAGCCAAAAAGAAATCACTGATCGGCTCAACACGTTTCAACAGGAAATTAGCCAGCACCTTTACATCGGGCCGGACCTTGGCAATCAGTTTAATCAGCAAAATGCCATCGAGCCCGCCAAAAGGGTGGTTCGAGACAACAACAAACGGCCCTTCCTTGGGTATTTTTTTCAGGTCGCGTTCGTCAAACTCATAATTCACTTCCAGAATCTCCAGCAAAGCATCGATAAAATCAACGCCGTGCTTATCACCAATCTGCTGATAAATCTTGTTCAGCTTACTGAAACGTAAAACATACATAATGAATTTAGCCAGGTTCTCGCCCCCAAGGTAAGCTAGGTAGGGACTGGCTTTCAGGATATCTTTCGGATTTACTAATTCCATTCAGTG
>QKCF01000321.1 GCA_003246935.1 Sunxiuqinia sp.
CCCGGTGCAACAATTATTCGTGTAACACCTGCAGTTAGCAAAAAAGACAAGGAGGAAAAGCGAGAGCCTAACAACCAATAAAATTAACTTCGGGTTCCAGTTCTACGCCAAAACGATCCTGTACTGAGTCCTTTATTTTCATTGCCAATTGATAGATCTCCTGTCCGGTAGCAAGACCATAGTTCACCAGAACCAATGCTTGTTGACTGTGTACTCCCGCATCACCATCCCGATAACCTTTCCATCCGCACTGATCGATTAACCAACCGGCAGCCAGTTTTGTTTTCCCCTCTCCTGCAGAATATACAGGCATTGCCGGAAATTCGCTTTTTAACTTATCAGCGAGATCCTGCTCTATAACCGGATTTTTGAAAAAGCTACCTGCATTGCCAACCTTTTCAGGATCGGGAAGTTTTGACTCTCGTATTGCGACAACCGCATCTCGCACATAGTGGATCTTCTCTCCTCCCCTTTTTTCAACTTCAGCTCTCAAATCACCATAATCAAGCTTGTATTCAATGAATTTATCCAGACGAAAAACAACCGATGTAACAACAAAGCGGTCTTTCAACTGATTCTTAAAAATGCTGTCGCGATAAGCAAACTGGCATTCACTCCCTGCAATCTCATATCCCTCAAAGGTCTTTAGATCAAACCCTTTAACCGTATCGATGTAATCGCCAACCTCAACCCCATAAGCACCAATATTTTGTACCGGAGCTGAGCCAACATTACCAGGGATCAACGAGAGATTCTCGATTCCACCATACCAATTATGCACGCAGTAGCCCACAAAACGATCCCAATTTTCTCCGGCACCAACCTCCAGCCAAACATGATTTCGATCTTCGCGAACTTGCTTTATACCCGGTACATTTGCGTGAAGTACCAAACCTTCAAAGTCGCCCACAAACAGCAAATTGCTACCACCTCCTAATAACAGTAAAGGCAGTTTTTCCCAATCCGGGAAATTGGCTAAAAAATAAGGTAAGTCTTCGGGTTCTGTAAATTCGAAAAAAAAGCGGGCTTTGGCCTCCAGTCCGAATGTATTGTAACTTTTGAGTGAAAAATTCTCAGAGAAACGGATCATTCTTTAATTTTTTAGCCAAAGATAATAGAAGCATTTTCATTACGTTTACAAACCGAAGACTATTTAAATGAACTAACAGACACCCCACACAAGCCAAGCGAACACCTGCTCGCCTCCCGCTTGAAAGATGAAAAATATGCCCAAGAAAATAGATATTGTTGTTACCAACGACCTGGTTACCGACAACAGGGTTCACAAAGTTGCAGAAAGCCTGATCAGCATGGGCTATTCACCACGCTTAATAGGCCGGCAAAAAAAAGACAGCATACCGTTAGAATACCGAAACTACCCTACTCTGCGGCTCCGGTTATTCTTCGAGCGAGGTCCCCTGTTTTACATTGAATTTAATATCCGGATATTTTTCAAACTGCTTTTTTCGCGTTCGCCTATTATCTTATCAAATGATCTGGATACACTTGGAGGTAGCTACCTTGCTGCAAAACTATCAGGTAAAAAGCTCGTGTACGACAGCCATGAATACTTTACCCAAGTACCGGAACTGGTCGATCGTCCGTTTAAACAAAACCTTTGGCTTCGACTTGAAAAGTTGATTCTTCCCCGCCTAAAAAATGCCTATACCGTATCGCAATCCATCGCCGATGAGTATAGGAAACTTTATGGTACGACTTTCAAAGTCGTTCGCAATTTACCACTCCGCGCAAAAAAACCAGATATGGAGGAAGATCAAACCGTACGACCACACGAAGAAAAGATCATTATTTACCAGGGAGCATTAAACATGGGGCGCGGACTTGAGTGTGCAATTCATGCCATGCGCTTTGTAAACGGAGCCCAACTCTGGCTTGTTGGTTCGGGTAACCTTGACGAGTACCTGCAACTTCTGACCCGACAATTAGGACTACAGTTTAAGGTACGGTTCTTCGGACAGATCCCTTTTCAAAAACTATCGGAACTGACATCACAGGCTGACCTCGGGCTGTCAATTGAAGAAGACCTTGGGTTGAACTACCGCTTCGCCCTGCCCAACAAACTATTTGACTATATCCAACATAAAATACCAGTTTTAGTAAGCCCGCTGCCGGAGATGAGCAAGATTGTAAACACGTATGAAATTGGTCAGATTTTGGGATCCCGGGAGCCAGAGGAGATGGCAAATCAGATAAGCGAAATGCTGAACAACGAAACCTTAAGAAACCATTATAAGGGCATGCTCAAGATAGCATCTTCTGAACTATGCTGGGAGAACGAAATCACTGTATTAGAAGATGTTTTCAGCCAAATCAAGTAAGCAGATTGCTGCACATAGTTTAAGATAACTAAACATTTGTGTTATTTTTTCGAATTTACCAGACCATTTGTTTGCGATGTTATTCTTTTAATTATTTTCGCCCTCAGTTAAGAGTGTTATTTACCCTGAATTATTTACAAGTTAAACCCTATTTGTTATGAAGAAAATTATTTTTCTTTTAGGAATTGTAGCCATGATGGCATCTTGCGGTACACAATCTGCAAAACCAGCTGAAGAAGTTGAAGCTCCGGCTGTTGAAGAAACTGTAGAAGCTGTTGTTGACTCTGTAGTAGTTGCTGCTCCTGATTCAGTTGAAGTTGCTGCTCCAGACACTGTCATTGCTGAATAATTCCAGTAATCGTCACTGCAAAAAATGGTGTTTTGAAGGTATTTAAAAGCCTTTAAAACATCATTTTTTTTCGTCCAACAATTCCGAAAAATCGAGCGATAATTGTTCCTTATCCGGATTGCTCAATTTTAGGTCAGCGCATAAAAGAGTTTTGGCTTTGTATTTTTCCACAACCGGATAATCGTGTGTAGCCATAAGAATCGTCTTTCCTTTTCGATTTAAATCGATAAAAATTTTCATAAGGTCAGCTGTCGTTTCCGGATCAAGATTACCGGTAGGTTCATCTGCCAGGATGATTTCCGGATCATTCAATATTGCACGAGCAATAACAACGCGTTGCTGTTCCCCCCCGGACAATTCATGTGGCATCCGATTTAAACTGTGTGCCATACCTACGAGATCCATTACTTCGCGAATCCGGTCGGTTATTGCTTTTTCCTGTTTCCATCCGGTAGCCTTCAACACAAAAACAAGGTTATCCCGAACCGAGCGATCAGTCAACAAACGAAAATCCTGAAAGACAACGCCAATCTTACGCCGGAGCAATGGAATCTCTTTATTCTTTATCCGCCGCAGGTTGTAGCCTGCAACATATGCTTCGCCATTAAAAATATCGAGTTCAGCATGTAACACTTTTATCAAACTCGACTTCCCACTCCCAACCTTTCCGATTAGGTAAATCCACTCGCCTGGCCGTACACTTAAATACACATCGGCCAGTACTAAAGTATCTTGCTGGTAGATATCGACTCCGGTTAAACGAATAATGGGATTAGTCTGCATAATGGCATTTTTAGCTGCTTTCCACAAAACTAAGTTTTTTTGATTAAGACGGTAATAAAGCTTGAAAATAAACAGTTATTTGTTGAGAACTCAGGCAAGATATTTGTAACGAGCTATACTTTAATACTATTTTTACAGTTCATAAAATTAACCGCCGATGAAAACAAGACTGGTATTGTTAACACTTACAATATGCCTTTCCTCTTCTTTTTCTTTTGCTCAAAAATCACTTCAAAATCAATCAGTTTCATCAGACATACTGACGGCGAAAGACCTACTTTCAAAGAATCAGTTTATCTCTGCCGGTGAGTATTTTGCAAAAATTGAAAAAGAAAGCACCCCCGGCTCGGCTGTACACACTGAATCAGCTTATTATCAAGCATTCTGCAAAATAAAAACCGACCGCAAAACCGGAGAAAGTGCCATGGAGGAGTTCCTGCACCAATATCCGCAAAGTACCTATACCAATTCTGCCAATTTCGAGCTTGCTAACGCTTGGTTTCGTGACGGTAAATACACGAAAGTGATTAACGCCTACAAAAAGTTGCCACGCTACAGTTTTTCGCAACAAGACCAAAACAGAATCAGCTATCAAAATGGCTATTCACTTTTTCAGATTGATCGTTACGACGAAGCTGAACGCGAATTTAACCGACTACGCAACGGAAAATCGACCTATGCACCTCAGGCAACTTACTACTGGGGGCACATCAAATACATGAATGAAGATTTCGACAGTGCGTTGCAGGCCTTTGAACAGCTGAAGGATAATCCGGCATTTGCTTCCGTCATCCCATTTTACATGGCTCAGATCTATTATCTGCGAGGAGAATATGCTCAGGTGATCTCTTTTGCGGAACCATTGGTTGCCAATGCTGATAAAAAGCAAAAACCGGAACTGGAAAAAATCATTGGCAGTTCCTATTTTCATCTGCAACGGTTCGACAAAGCAATTCCTCATTTGGAATACTATTTCAAAAATACAAACAGCCGTCAACGAGACGAAAACTATCTGTATGCGTATTGCTATTACCAAACAGCTCAATACAACAAGGCAATAACACCGTTTGAATATGCATCGGCGGGAAGAGATGCGATGGCACAAAATGCTTATTACCATTTGGCTGATTGCGACATCCACACCGGTGATAAAAACAAAGCCCGGATCGCGTTCGAAGCTGCATCGGAAATGAATTTTGATGCTAATATCCAAGAGGATGCGCTATTTAACTATGCTAAAATCACCTATGAACTTTCGTATTCCCCTTTCAACGAGACAATTAACGCATTCGACAAATATATCAGCTTGTATCCAAACTCGGGACGAAATGATGCTGCATACAATTATCTCGTTCAGGTTTACATGAGCACCAGCAATTTCAAGGATGCCATCGCCAGTATCGAAAAGATCAAAGTCAAGACAAATCCCATTCGTCAGGCATACCAGCGCGTAACCTACTACCGGGGACTGGAATTTTTTAACAATACAGCTTACAACGATGCAATTGCCTGTTTCGACAAATCGCAGAAAAACGGCGAATTCAATTCAACATTGAAAGCACAGGCGACCTATTGGAAAGCTGAAAGTAACTACCGTTTAGGGAATTATCAAACGGCAATAAACGGTTACGAAAGCTTCAGCCGTTTACCCGGAGCCTCTGCTACTCCGGAATATGCTGGGTATAACTACAACCTGGGATATGCCTATTTCAAATTAAAAGATTACGATAGCGCGGCACAAGCATTCAATCGCTATATCAAAATGGCGCCGGACCAGGACGATAAGCTGGCAGATGCCTACAACCGTTTGGGCGACTGTAATTACATCAACCGCGACTTTTCTGCATCGCAAGCAAACTACAATAATGCTCTGAGGTTGAACAAATATGATGCTGACTATGCACTTTTCCAAAAGGCAATGAGCGAAGGTGTTCAACGCCAACCGGAACAAAAAATCAGTAGTTTAAAATCACTACTGAACCAATATCCTTCTTCGGCCTACGCCGACGATGCCTTATATGAATTGGGAAGAACTTACGAACGGGAATCTCAGCTAACAACTGCCGTTTCGTATTACAACCAATTATTGAACAGTTACCCGCAAAGCAGCTATCGTCCGAAAGCACTTTTGCAACTCGGGCTAATCAGCTATAATCAATCAAACTACAAACAGTCGATGACCTACTACAAGGAAATCGCAGAAAAGTATCCTGAGAGCCAGGAAGCACAAGCTGCGATGATGGGCATCAAAAACAACTATGTTGAGATGAACAATGTTGATGCTTACTTCGACTATGCAAAACGAAAAGGCTCAAACGTTCAGGTTACTGTAAGCGAGCAGGATTCGTTAAACTACATGGCTGCCGAACGACTGGTAATGAGCAAAGATCCAAAAGCACGCCAACAACTGGAATATTACCTTCAAAATTATCCGAACGGAAGCTTTAGCCTGAACGCCCGTACAATGATGGTGAATATTCAGCTGCCCTTAAGGACTATGAATTGGTACTGGACAGAACTGACAATATTTTCACCGAAGCTGCTTTAGCCCGTGCTGCGGAACTTCAGTACAACGCAGCAAATTACGATCAGGCACTAATGCACTACCAGCGTCTCGAGGTTAACTCGGCTAACAAATGGAACCTGTTGAAGGCTAAAGTCGGGATTATGCGCTGCGAGTATGAACTCGGAAAATTTGCAGATTGCAAAAAAGCGGCATTGCAAGTACTGGCAACAGAAAACTTATCGGAAGTGCAGCAACATGAAGCAAACTTCAAGTTGGCCAAATCATATCTGCAATTAAACGATACAAACAACGCCTTACCGTTATTCACAAAGCTGGCCGAAGAAACACAAACAGCCGAAGGCGCCGAGTCTAAATATCTGACAGCGGAGATTCTTTTCAACCAGAATAAAACCAAGCGAGCCGAAAATGTTATTATGGATTTTATTGAAAAGAATACACCGCACCAGTACTGGTTGGCCAAAAGCTTCATTTTGCTGGCCGACATTTACCTGGCCAACGGCGATCAATTTCAGGCCAAGCATACGTTAATGAGTATGGTCGAAAATTATCCTGAACAAAACGATGGCATTATTGACCTAGCAAAAACAAAACTACAGCACCTGGAAGAACTGGAACAACAACAGCAGTCCGACAAGCCGGAACCAATGCAGATCGATCCGAACCAGAATTAAGAAACCAGTCCACATGAAACATTTAAGCAAGAACATGAAACCTACATATTTCAAACATATTTTACTGACTGGAATACTTAGCGCGACTTTGCTATCGGTGTCAGCACAGCAGGATAGTACAAAACTGCACAAAGAAGTTGAAGTGGTAAAAGAGTACAA
>QKCF01000091.1 GCA_003246935.1 Sunxiuqinia sp.
TTGAATCCAACTGAATCTCAGTCTTGGGTGGAAATTAATGCTCCGATTGGCGCAAAAACAGAGTTTTTATTGCCCGACAGTACGACTGGTTGGTTAAATAATGGAGCAAAATTGCGGTACCCGCTTATTTACGGCAAGCATCGAGAAGTAAAATTACTGGGAGAAGCATTTTTCCATGTCAAGCACATTGACAAATCGGATTTCACGGTTAAAGTGGCAGATATGGACATTAAAGTGTTGGGCACGAAATTCAATGTTTCCGCTTATAATGATGAAGAACAAACGAAAGTCGTATTGGAAGAAGGAAAGGTACAAGTGAATGGGACGAAGTACAAATTTGATCAGACGCTTCGACCAGGTGAAATTTTAGTATTTAATCACAGGACGACAAAACTATACAAAGATGAGGTCGATACGGATGTCTATACCGCTTGGACGAGCGGGTATCTAGTAATTGACAACGAGCCTGTTGGAGAGGCCGTTCGTAAAATAGGGAGATGGTTTAATGTAGATGTCGACATTAAGGCAGATTCGGTCAGAAAGCTTCGTTTAAAAGCGACATTTAAAGAGGAGTCATTAGAGGAAGTGTTGAGATTCATTGCAATGACAACACCTATTGATTATCAGATTGTTTCTGGGAAATATGACTCTGCAGGTTTACGAACGAGAACCAAGATAATTATTAATCAAAGATAACTTGAAATTTATGAAGATCGAATAAAACGACTTTAATGCAAAATCAGGAAAGTGTTTGCACCACTTCCCTGAAATAATTGCAGAGCGAGGATAAAAATTAGTTCACTCTAACAAACGTAAATTTATGGAAAAAAAATTAGAACGAAGGGGATTCAATATCCTTTCCGGAAGGAAAATTACTGTCCCTAAAAAAATTCTCAGAATGCTTAAACTAACAACACTTTTTTTCTTTCTGGGCTTGTTGCAGATTTTTGCAACTGAATCTTACTCCCAAAACACAAAGTTTTCATTAAAACTAAACAACGAGAAATTAGAAACCGTCTTAAAACAAATTGAAGATCATTCAGACTATTTCTTTTTGTACAATCGCGATTTAATTGACATTGACCAAAAAGTTAATCTGGATGTTACAGATCAAACGATTAATGCTCTTTTAGACGAGTTATTTGTTAATACAAATATCGACTACAAAATAATTAACCGGCAAATAATTTTGTCCGGAGAGGAGTCGTCTAATTATTCAAAACAGCAACAAAGAACGATAGGCGGTAAGGTTACAGACAAAGATGGAATAGCTCTGCCTGGTGTGACCGTTGTTGTGAAGGGAACAACTAAAGGAACAATTACAGATGCAAATGGAAATTATTCGTTAGGGGAAGTGGAGACAAACAGTATACTCGTCTTCTCCTTTGTAGGTATGAGCCCCCAAGAAGTTCCAGTCACCACCCAATCGGTTATTAATGTAATCCTCGAAGAGGAAACAATTGGTATAGAGGAGGTCGTTGCTATTGGTTATGGAACGATGAAAAAGTCGGATTTAACAGGCTCTGTTTCTCAAGTTCGACCCGATAATATCGCCAATGAGAATCCAAACTCTGTTGCTGATGTGTTGCGCGGAAAGCCAGGGCTGAGCGTTGGCTTTAGTGCTGATGCCAAAGGAGGTGGTTCCCTGCAAATCCGCGGTCAACGTTCGGTATATACTGATGGTGGACATAACGACCCGCTGATTATATTGGATGGGATGACCTTTTACGGCGAGTTGTCTGAGATTAATCCGGATGACATCGAACAGATTGATATTCTAAAGGATGCTTCTGCTGCTGCCGTTTACGGTGCCAAATCGGCCAACGGTGTAATCATTATTACAACCAAAAAAGGGAAGAAGGGGAGACCGAAAATCAACTTCACGGCATCAACCGGAATTGTTACGATGGGGGCCAATCGAGAAGTGTATGGACCAGAAGACTATGTTAAATTTTACGAAGATTGGTATACGGCTCCAACTTATGGTTTAAATGAATCAACAGGAGAGTACGAAGCTTATCAAACTATATTTGCTGATAAGCCAGGTTATTATTCAAGTGTGGATAATGTTTCCAAATATGGAACGACAGCTGATCAATGGAGAAGCTACTCCAATAATGCCGAAGGGATGAGTGATCAGGAGATTTATGCGACGCGTCTTGGCATGAAAGATTATACGCTCGAAAATTATTTAAGTGGTAAAACATTTGATTGGTACGACCATTCCTTCCGCACAGGAGTTAACCAGGATTATAATGTAAGCATTTCAGGTGCCAGCGATAATATGAACTATTATATGTCTCTGGGATACTTGGATAATCAAGGTGTCGCTGTCGGTAATGATTACTCAACTGTACGCTCTAACTTAAAGGTAGAAGGAAGAGTAAACAGTCGTCTTACTATTGGGGCTAATGTAAACTTTCAACAACGAACGGATGGAGACCTGGCTGTTGACTGGGAAAAGCAGATTCTGGAGAACAGTCCTTTTGCAACTTATAGAGATGCGGACGGTAATCTTGAAGTTCACCCGATGGGGGATAGAAGTTATGCTACCGGTTATAATTACGATTTTGACAGAGCTTATAAAGATTTGGAAAAAGGTTATACCGTCCTGAATACAATTTTGACGGCTAAGGTGGTATTACCTTTCAATATTACCTATTCATTCAATGCTTCACCTCGTTATCAATTTTTCTACGATCGTTACTGGGAGTCTGCAAGCCACCCGGATTGGGCCGGAACCAACGGCTTGGTGAATCGAGAACAGGCAAAACGTTTTGACTGGTCATTGAACAACACCATTAACTGGGATAAAACCTTCGCTGATAAACACCATTTCAATGTTACGTTGGTGCAGGAAGCCGAAGAAAGACAATACTGGATGGACCGTATTGAAGCACGCGATATTACACCTACAGACGCTTTAGGTTTCCACGAGACTGAAAATGCGAATAAGGATAAAAGCTCCTTTGACTCGTATGACTCGCATGAAACTGCAGATGGTTTGCTGGGACGCCTGTTTTATTCTTATGACGATCGCTATATGATTACGGGATCTGTTCGTCGCGATGGTTATTCTGCTTTTGGTACTTCTAACCCAAGAGCAACTTTCTTCTCAGGTGCCTTAGCCTGGACCTTCACCAATGAGAAGTTTTTCATGTGGGAACCTCTAAACTCAGGTAAACTGAGATTTTCTTGGGGACAGAATGGTAACCGTTCGTTGAATGATCCCTATACGGCACTAGCCAATTTGGTGAGCGCATTAGGAACACAAGGTTATTATGATTCAAATGGTATTTATGAGCAATTTCAGGTGTTAAAAGCTGATCGTTTAGCAAATACAGGATTGCAATGGGAGAAAACATCTGCCATTAATGTGGGCTTGGATTTAGGTTTCATGGATAACCGTTTCACAGGATCAATCGAGTATTACAAGATGTCGACCACTGATATGATCATGAATCAGGCTTTGCCAGATTTTACTGGTTTCTCGACCATAACAAGTAACTTAGGTGAAGTTCAAAACCGAGGGATAGAGATCACTATTTCAACACATAACATTAATAATCCGAATTTTAAATGGGATACTTCCCTCGGATTTTCACACTATAAAAATGAAATTAAACACCTGTATTATACATATACGGATGTTTTTGATGAAGATGGAAATTTAGTGAGCAGCGAGGAAGATGACGATACGTCGAACGGTTGGTTTATCGGAAAGCCAATTAGTGCGATCTGGAACTATAAGGTAACTGGTATTTGGCAAAAAGACGAAGTTGAAGAAGCAGCTGTTTACGGTCAACGTCCAGGGGATCCAAAGGTTGAGAATGTTTATACTGCAGATGATGGCGTTAATTCAGATGGTACAGCTAAGCCTGTCTATAATAATAATGACAAACAATTCTTAGGTCAGACAGCTCCTCCAACTCACTGGTCAATTCGTAATGACTTTACGTTCTTCAAAAACCTGAACTTCTCGTTCAATATTTATTCGTACATGGGACATAAGAGTACTTCAACTGATTATTTGAACCGTTTGAATAACAAATCAGAGATTGACAACAACTTTAACTCCTATGTTCGCGAATATTGGACAATTGATAACCCTACCAACAAATATGGCCGTTTGAATGCCAGTGGTCCGACTGGTTTGACTTCCCCCGGAAGATTATTTAACCGCAATTTTATTCGCTTGGAAAGTATCGCTTTAGGTTATGATATTCCAGCTAGAATTGTTGGTAAACTAGGGATGGAGAAGTTGAAGGTATATGGAAATATTCGAAACGTGGCTGTTTGGGCAAAAGACTGGGACTATTGGGATCCAGAAACAGGAGGCCTGGCTCCCAGAACTTATACCATTGGATTTAATATTGTTTTATAAATGTGATTTGATATGAAAAATACATTCAAAAAAATATATAACATCTCAGGAAAATTCCTGATCGCAACTTCGCTCTTAGTTTCTTTGGGAAGTTGTACCGAAGAATTTCTACAACCAGATCCGTTGTCCTTCTACGAACCCGGTACAACCTTCTCAACGCTGTCAGGGTTGGAATCCACGTTGGCAATGTGCGACAGACACTTGCGTACTTATTGGACATGGTATGCTGATCGGGACAGGGGCCTTCCGATTAGTACAGAATACATGTTTTCAGAGGAGGCTGTTGCTTCCATGACAGATAACAGTGTTGTCTTCGCAGATATTGCCAATACATTAACGCCGACCAATGGTATTAGTGATGGCGATCAAAATGGTATAGCCTATTTCTGGACCCAGCATTATTTAGGTATTAAGCACGCAAACACCGTTATTAGCTATATTGACAATGTGGATGGTATTGATGACGCAACAAAGAAAGAATATCTAGGACGTGCATATTTCCATCGAGCTTTCCGTTACTTAGCTCTGGTTTTTCAATTTAATAATGTGCCATTATTGACCAAACTTGTGGAAACACCGAAGTTTGACTACAAAAGCACTAAACGGGAGGCTATTCTTGAAATGATTACCCAAGACATGGAGAATGCTGTCCAGTGGGTGCCGGAGCAATCTGAAATGGAGTATACAGGAATGGTGAGTAAAGGTGCTTGTCGGCAATTACTGATTAAATGTTACCTGGCCACAGGTCAATGGCAGAAAGCAATTGATCAGGCTGATATTTTGATCAACCAGTCCGGTTATTCATTAATGACATCGAACTTTGGGAGTTTTATCTCTCCTAAAGAGTCAACCTGGCCGATTACGCGTAACGTAATTTGGGACCTGCACCGTCCTGAAAACAAGTGCATCGCATCGAACAAAGAAACGATCCTTGGTTTACCTAATCAGGCAGAAACGGATGCTGCAATTAAGATGAGATCAATGCGAAACTGGGTGCCATTTTTGGATAACAGATGGGAAGTAAAGTCTCCGGCAGGTAAAAATGCTGTTTTTTACTATGCTCCTAACAATAGTAATTATAATGCAGATCTTGACTATGTGACTGCATATGGACGTGGAATTGCACATATCCGACCTACCTGGTATTATACTCACGAGGTCTGGAATGTTAATGGTGTAGATGATGAAGGTGATCTGCGTCACAGTAGTTCGGTGGGTAACTGGATGAGAATGGATTCATTGAAATACAATAATGCTTCCGATACCGAATGGTACGGAAAGAACCTTCGTTTGTATGACGATGCAGGGAATCTCTTATGTCAGGATACGATCCGTTGTTGGTTTGATTGGCCTCACTACAAGACGTATGTCCCAGATCCTGATGAGTTAACAGAGTCCAACTCAAATCATCGAGGTGGTGCTGGTGATTGGTATTGCTATCGTTTGGCCGAAACTTATCTGTTGCGCGCGGAAGCGAAGTTCTATAACGGTGACCTGGGTGGTGCTACA
>QKCF01000233.1 GCA_003246935.1 Sunxiuqinia sp.
CGCTGCAATATTGTCGGCAATGATCGAGTGAATACCGAACGAGCTGTTGATGAAAAGCCCTCCAAATTCGCTGTTGGCAAATTCTGCGTTCAGGTCCTGAAGACCAATCGTTGTGTGTACATTTCCGAATGTTTGGGAATACCATAATTCATATAAGAAGGTGTGGTTGCCGGCTTCGATGTTCGAGACAACCTGGAGGTCGCCGATCAGGTTGGCTGAAGGTTCTCCTCCATGCGTGTTTGCTCCATGAAGCATAAAAGTGCCGCCTTTCCAAAGCCCTGCGTTCTCGGTGTTTAATTCCAGGAACAAATCAGCCAGACCTAAATAGGTAGATCCTGTTTTAATACCTCCATTGAGGTTTGAAACGAAGTCTCCTTTGTAAGATCCGTAAAAGCTTAATGCGGGTTCTTTATGAGCTTCTTCCGTCCCTGCCTTGGCATAGCTCGAATTCAGAAGAGCTATGGCCATCATCCCGATGTATAAGAAGTTTTTCATACTGGTAAAAGGTGTTTTAGTTTTTTGTTTGTAAAATTATTTTCTGAAGGGGCGTGCATCAATCCCTAGATGTTGGGGTTTTAAGTTACCTATTGGGGGTAACTCAGGAATGGTGATAATTTAGGAGCTGTAGGTCTAATTTAATACTCCAAAATAGCGCCGGTATTTTGCTGTTTTTGGCTGATTGTTTTACATCCGGTTTCGCATTCGAAACGAGAGGATAATAGAGCTATAAATGAGAGACCTAAGCAGGCAATTATTTAATTGTTAATTTGAGCTTTCATAGATAAAGTCATTTCCGATCCTGTCCAAAAATGAATACTTTTGTAGGCCGAAAAGAATAAGGTATTTAAAATCATTATAAATTATTATGGCGCAAAAAACACTTTTAATGATTCTCGACGGTTGGGGCATCGGTGATGGTTCCGAACGTGATGTAATCGCTCAGGCATCAACTCCATTTATGGATTCGTTGGTGAAAGAATATCCGCACTCACAATTGCTTACTTCCGGAGAAAATGTTGGTTTGCCAGACGGACAAATGGGTAACTCAGAGGTAGGTCACTTGAATATTGGTGCCGGCCGTGTGCTTTACCAGGATATGGTGAAAATTACCAAAGCTATCCGCGAAAAAACGTTGTGGCAAAACCCACAATTGCTGAAAGCATTCAACTACGCAAAAGACAACAATAAAAAAGTTCACCTGATTGGTTTGATTGGCCCTGGTGGGGTTCACGCTTTGAGCTCTCACATGATTGCTCTTTGCCAAATGGGAACTGACTTAGGTTTAAGCGATATTTTCGTTCACGGTTTGACTGACGGTCGTGATACCGACCCACGTTCAGGTTACGGATTCCTGGAGTCTGACCTGGAAGGACTGAAAGGTACTAACGGTAAATTCGCTTCAATCGTAGGTCGTTACTACGGAATGGACCGCGATAAAAACTGGGATCGTATGCGTTTGGCTTACGACCTTTACACAAAAGGTGAAGGTGAAAAGTCAACTGACTTGTTAGCTTCTATGAAAGCTTCTTACGATGCAGGTGTTACCGACGAGTTCATCAAACCAATTTGCATGGTAAAAGAAGACGGAAGCCCTGTTGGAATCATCGAAGAAGGTGACGTTGTAATCTGCTTCAACTTCCGTACCGACCGCTTACGCCAAACAACAATTGCTTTCACTCAAGAAGATTTGCACGAATTCGACATGCACAAAATGGATCTGCAATGGTATACAATGACCAACTACAAAGCAGACTTCAAAAACGTGAATGTGATTTTCGACAAAGAAAACCCAATCAATACAATGGGTGAAGTCGTTTCAAATGCAGGTTTGAAACAAATTCGTATCGCTGAAACTGAAAAGTATGCTCACGTAACATTCTTCTTTAGTGGTGGCCGCGAAGAGGAGTTCCCGGGCGAAAAACGTCTGCTGTGTCCTTCTCCAAAAGTTCCGACTTACGACTTAGTTGAAAAAAGGAGAAGTTGATTTTGTTTGTTTGAACTTCGCAAATGGTGATATGGTTGGTCACACTGGCGACTATAAAGCAATCACAAAAGCTGTTGAGGCTGTTGACGCATGTGCAAAGGCAGTTGTTGAAGCAGCTCGGGCTAACAACTACAATGTCATGATTATTGCAGACCACGGTAATGCAGATAACGCAGTAAACCCTGATGGTTCTCCAAACACGGCTCACTCTTTGAATCCGGTGCCTTGTATCTACGTTAGCGATAAAATCTGAAGATCAACAACGGTATTTTGGCTGATGTTGCTCCAACCCTGCTTTCTGAAATGGGCTTGGAAGTTCCGGCTGAAATGACTGGTAAAGTTTTGATTGAACGCTAATCAGAAAACTGTATATTTGCAAGCCTCTCCTTTCGAGGAGAGGCTTTTTATTTGCTGAAGAATTATGCTTGAAATAGGAAAGACCATTGTAAGTTTTGATGTGATCGAAGAGCACTTTTTGTGTGACTTGATGAAGTGTAAAGGTGCTTGTTGTGTTGAGGGGGACTCAGGTGCTCCGTTGACGCAGGAGGAAGCCGTGTTGATTGAGCAGATCTATCCAAAGTTCGAGCAATATATTACGGACGAGGGTAAGGAAGTTGT